>NZ_QWES01000036.1:0-2083 GCF_009936115.1 Anaerotruncus sp. 80 | reverse complement strand
GGTCAATTGCCAAGGTGAATTCCAGTTTGCCTAAGTAAATGTCAGGTACGCAAGAGTGGAGGATGTAAAAAGCTATGGAAAGTAGTGAAATTGATGCCAGAATAGGGTAAAATAGTGTTAATGCAGGGAAATTCGGGCATAACAAAAAGCCGTCAGCATTCATATTTTTATTTTTGCCAGAGTGAATTCTGCCGGCTGATGGTCTTGTGAAACTAGCGATATATCCCGGTAATCCATTAAAAATTAAAGTTCTAGCAGTTCATCGTGTTTTACGTAGCATTTGCGTTCTTCGCACCATAAAGGCTGGGTGTCTGGTCCTTTCCAGCTGTCCCATGGACCGGCGGAATAGCCGTATTCCAGACGGTAGGCTTGCAGATAATTTAACTGCCAGCCGTCGCTGTCCAGATACTCCCATGGATTGGATTCAATCTCATGACCAGAGCGAACCCAGTTGCGAAGCATGTAACGTTCGCTGCGTGTCATGGGAACAACATCTTCCATTTCATGGAGTGCACAAAGGTTGAACTGATAGTCGATGGATTGTTTATCGTAAATGGTTCGTCTTTTCACAGGGATGCACCTCCTTTTCTAAAGATGGAAGACTTCAGGGTAACTTCTTTGGAAGGAATTCTGCGGCAGCCGAGAAGGTGAAGGGTTTCGGCGCCGAAAAAGAATGCAAACATTTCGTGAGGGCATTTGTTGCTCAGGCTTTCCCTGCAGTAAGAATTAATATGATGCATCATGAGTGAAATATCCTCTTGGCAAAGGTGGTCGAAAGAAGTACCTTTCGGCAGGAAATAGCGGATAAACTCGTGATTGCGCTCAATGGATCCTTTCTGCCATGAAGCCTGCGGATCGCAGTAATAGACTGCGGTACGCTTTTTACCGGAAGGATCTTTTTCAATGGCTAGAGGATTGGAAAATTCACTGCCGTTATCGGTAAGGATTAGCGGAAAGAGGTGGCGAAACCGTTCTGATCCCAAAAGGTCATACAGTTTTTTAAAGACATCTGTGACGGATCTGGAATCATTGTAGTCACGCAGAAAGGCCAGCATGAATTCTGCTTTGACAAAATGAATGGTTAAAAGGACTTTGCCGCCTTTCTTTCCTTCAACGGAATCCATTTGGACAACAGGATAGTTTGGATGCTCTTCCATAAATTTTTTAAAATCCTCAAAGGTTCTGCCTTCGCGGCATTTACGGTCGACTTTGAAAGTCTTTTTCTTTTTCCACGATTTGAAACGGACTTTCCTTGGAAGGTCAAGATTCTTTGCGGAAATCAGTCCGGCATCAATGATTCGGTAAAGGGAGCGTTCGCTAATCATCAGGGAATCGGTATTGGTTACACAGATATGATGAAGGGATTGTCCCTGACGGATTAGCGGAGAGACAATGCGGTCGAAATGCTGCAGCTCTTCTTCGGAAAAGGTAAAGCCTTTGCGGGATTCAGTCAGTTTGCTGCGGTATTCTTTGTCAGCTTGCTTGGCACGGTAAAAATGTTTTTCTAAAGTGCAGTGGGGTCTTGTTTTACAGCCATTACACACGTAGGGTGGCTTGTCCAGTTTTGGGCAGCTGTAAGCTTCAAAATCAGGACAGAAACGACTGCACATACCGCAACTCCTACAGAAGCGGTAATTTCTTCCTGCGTTGCAGGGAGAACACAGTCCGCTGACAAGACAGACATTACGTTTGGTGCAGGCATTGTACTTTCTGCGGAATCCGCCAATACGTTCAACCGACAGATGCGAACGGACTTCCTTTGAGATTGTGGAAGGATCCTTGTCAAGGGCGGATGCGATGGCTTTAAATGATGTACTATTGGAAAGCTGGGTTTCGATGACCATGCGGTCAGACAGTGTAAGATGTTTTTGATTTGTCATGATTGTTACCTCCATTGACCGGGATATGTCTTAAGGTAAATATATCATAAAAATGTGAGAAAAGCAGTTTGTCAGAGTAAATTCTATGTAAGTCTTTGCCATTTGAAATTCCAGTGATACGCAGAATTTATTTTGGCAAATAATAACTTTTAAAATAAAGGCGGATAAATGCGTGAAGTTCGTGTAAAAGAAATAAAAGAGAA
>NZ_QWES01000035.1:0-21779 GCF_009936115.1 Anaerotruncus sp. 80 | reverse complement strand
TGCATTGATTAGTGCATAGCGCAATAGCTTTGAGCCGCGTTTAGACATTCTGGTTTTCGCAGCGGTAAATTTACCGGACTGGTAAACTGAAGGATCTAAACCGGCGTAAGCCAGGAGCTGGCATGGCTTTTCAAATCTGGAGATATCACCGATTTCACCAATAATCATGGCACCGTTGAGGTTGCCGATACCCGGAATAGTCTTAATTACAGAGTCCATGTTATCCATGATTTCATTGATAGAAGCTTCTACCCTGGAAATTTGCTGCGAATACATTTCAATTTGTTCAATGGATTGCAAAATCTGCAAAGATAGTGTATCATCATTAATACCGACGGATTGCGATGCAAGCTCTTTCAATGCGATAGCATGATTTTTAGTGTAGTGGCCCATAGAGGTCTTTTTCAGCAGGTTTGATAACCGCGTGAGATGCATTTTTGCAATCCTGTCGGGATTAGACTCGGTTTTCAGGAGCGCATAACAGGACTTTGTATGGATTCCAGACTTAAAGAAAAACTGGAGTTCGGGAAAGATAAGGTCCACATAGGATACGAGCTGAATTTTAACCTTTGTTCTTGCTTTCATCAGTTTCTGGCGAAAGCGGCAAAGGTTTTTTAATTGCAAAGAATCATAATCACGCTTTGAAAAACAGCGGTAATTATGTAGAGACAATGCTTTGATGATGAGAAAGGTATCTACGGAGTCGGTTTTTGTTTTACGAATGTTAGACTTACGTAAAGAAGCGGTCTGGATAGGATTGATGATACAGACCTGAAAATCTCTGCTAAAGAGAAAAGAAGTCAGGTTTTCTGCATAATGGGCAGTAGACTCCATTCCAATAAGAAGTTGTTCTTTGGGATAGGAGCCGATGCAGTTAAGCAGTAGTTGAAATCCGGCACGATCATTCGTAAAAGGAAATGGATCTGCAAGGATTTCACCGTCAGAGTGCATGACGCAAGCATAATGTGTTCGTTTGGCGATGTCGATTCCAACATAAATCATAAGAAACCTCCTAAATGAATAATCACTGTGTCTGTCCACATAGTTTTATCATCATAGACTTGCGTGAAATGAAAACTCAAAGGCTTATCCAACTATAAATGATTCAGATAAAACTGTGGCAATACACTCCTTCAAATAGTCGAAGCTATAAAAGAAAGATAAAAAGTCCACAGTGTTACTAACGATTATATCAAAATTGAGAAGAAAGGAGCGTATTGATGTATTTGGACTAAATACATCATACAAGAAGAAGATGTTGCAGAGCGGATCGAGGAACTTTACGGCGCCAAAGGCGTCAGCGTGGTCTTTGCAAAGGACTTTCAGCAGTCGCTGGACATGTTGGAAAATGATCGAGTGGCAGCGGTAGCAGGGGATGAGACGAAGCTGTCTTATCTGATTAACCAGCAGCGCAGCAACCGGTATTATAAATTCCTCAAGTATTCTTTTTCCAGAAAAGAGATCTGTGTGGCATTGAACAAAGATAACGAAGGGCTTTTAAACGCTTTTAATAAAGCGGTACTTTCCATGAAAAAGAAAAATCTCATTACCAAGACTCAGAGCAAATGGTTTGGTGCTATGGAGCCGGAGATTACCGACATGACGGAAGTAGATGTGATCTATAACATCGGTTTTTTCTTTATCATATGCGGTGCGGCTTTTACCATATGGAATTTGTCTACAGCGAAGAAGGTAACGGAAAAGACCAGAGAGCTGTTCAACAGCAAGGAACAGCTGCGGTTGATCATAGATACTTTGGACAGGGGGCTGATTATCGCTTCCGGTAGCGGAACGATTTTGGAGGTCAACGATGAGATCTGCAGGATCGCAGGCTGCAGCAAGAGGGAACTTTTGAAGAGCGATATTCATACCAACAAGTGGGTCATGCCTTATTTGCAGCAGGAGGACGAGACTGTCTATAAGCTGAAAGAGCATTACTATATGAAGAATACCATGGATCTCAACGAAGAGGATAAAAAGCTTTACATTGTGGAAGAGTGGACCCAGCGGTATATCAATGAGCGGCGAAACATTCAGGAGGAAAAGATGATTGCAGTGGGGCAGCTTTCGGCAGGGCTTGCTCACGAGATTCGAAATCCTCTGGGACTGATAAAAAGTTATATGTTCTTGATTCAGGATTTTGTAAAAGGGGAGGACGGTATTCATGCGGTGCGGGTTATTGATGACTCCATCAAGCGGATCAATCGCCTCATCGACAGCTTGCTGAAGTTTTCCAGGCTTTCCGGTGAGGATAATAAGGAAGTGGATATCGGTGAGCTGATCAGCAACATTTTGATTCTGGAAAAGAAACAGATGGACAGCAAGGATATTGATGTGACATTTTCTTTGAATGGAGAAAAGGCGAAGCCGGTGCTGCTTAATGAGGATCTTTTAAAGATTACTATGATCAATCTTTTGAATAATAGTATTGACGCGCTTGCGGAGGTAGAGCGCAAGAGAAAAATTGAGATTCGTGTCACAATCTGGGAAAGGACGGTAAATATCGTATTTCGTGACAACGGATGCGGTATCGAAAGTGAAAGGCTTTCGGAAATTTTCAATCCGTTTTATACCAGCAAAGAGAGGGGAACCGGTCTTGGACTTTACCTGGTGCATTCTCAGCTGGAGCAGGCGGGGGGTGCGATTCGCGCAGAAAGTGTGCGGGGAGAAGGCTCTGTGTTTTATGTAGAAATTCCCGTTAAAATGGCTTAAAGTAGGAGGAAGAATATGAAGACAGGATACAATATTTTAATTGTTGATGATGAACTGGAATATCAGAAAGTGGTGTCTATGATTTTAAGCCGGAAAGGATATCAGACCAGTACCTGTTCCAACGGGAAAGAAGCGCTGGCGTACCTTAAGGATCATGAGGTCAATCTGGTGATTACCGATTTGCGCATGCCGGAGCTTTCCGGGGAAGAGCTGATTCGTACCTTGACCGCTGAAAACGAGGACATCGATATTATCGTCATGACGGCTTACGGATCCATTGAAAGTGCGGTGGATTCTATCAAATACGGCGCAAAGGACTATTTTGTCAAGAGCAGCGATCTGGAGGAACTGATTATGAAGGTAGAGCGGCTAGCGAAGCTGAAGCGCCTGGCGGAAAAGAGCGATATTCTCCTTCGGAACCAATACGAAGAAAACGTATTCCTGGAGTCCAAGAATCCGCAGTATTTGCGGCTTCTGGAACTTTGTGACAGGACCGCAGACACCAATATCAATGTGCTTTTACTGGGAGAGTCCGGTGTAGGAAAGGAAGTTTTTGCCAACTATATTCATAGCAAGGGGAGCCGAAGAAAGGAGCCTTTTGTGCCGATCAACTGTCAAAGCCTGCCGGAAAGTGTCATTGAGTCAGAGCTGTTTGGGCACGAGAAGGGCAGTTTTACCGGCGCTGTGGCGAAACGAGTCGGAAAATTTGAAGAAGCCAACTTTGGCACATTATTTTTGGATGAAATCGGAGATCTGCCTCTGGGCATGCAGGGAAAACTGCTCAGAGTACTGGAGAGCAGAAAGATTGAACGGATCGGGAGCAATAAGTCAATCGATCTGGACGTGCGGCTGATCTGCGCTACTAATAAATCCCTGGAAGAAGAAATTGCAGCAGGTAAGTTCAGGGAGGATCTGCTTTACCGAATCAACACCTTGACTTTAATTATTCCGCCTATTCGTCAGAGAAAAGAGGATCTGGAGGGGCTTATAGAGTTTTTTATCAGAAAGACGGAAGCGGAACAAAAGAAGAAAATCGAACATATTGACGGGCAGGTCATGTCTATGCTGCTGGGATACGACTATCCGGGCAACGTGCGGGAACTGAAGAATATCATTGAGCGCATGGTGGCGTTAAGCGATGGCGGCAGAATTACTATGGACGATTTGCAGCAGCCTTTGTGCGGAAAACTCCCAAAGGAACCATTATTTATGGGGGAACAGAAAGCTTTGAAAGAGGCTAGAGCGGATTTTGAGAAGTACTATATAGAAAGGGCATTGAAAAGTACAGAAGGCAATGTGACAAAATGTGCTGTGGTCTTAGGGATTACCTCGCGGCAGCTTTGGAATAAATTAGGCGAATATGGAATAGATCCGAAAGCTGTGAAATAAATTTCATCATGAAAATTATGAACCAGGAAATAAATTTCATACTACACTGGAAATGACAGCAGGTGCAGCGGCGAAATTCCTTGAAAAATGGGGATTTTTGTTTGTGGCACAGTTCTTGCTCTTAAATATACCTGAAATATCTAATTAAAGGAGGAAATTTTATGGGTAAGAAAAGAACCCCAAGGCTTCCTAAGGTTTGGGAAGCACTCGTTCCAATCGTTTTTATGATGGTTATTATTATTTTAAGTACTGTAAAATGGGGCTTGGATCCGCATATGCCAATTATAGCATCCTGTGTTGTAGCTTCCTTGATTGCAGTAAAATGCGGCTACGGCTGGGAGGATATCGCAGCAGGCGCATATGACAGCATTCGCAGAACTCTAGAAGCATTTCTGATTATCATGTGCGTTGGTATGTTGATCGGTTCCTGGGTTTGGTCAGGCACCATGCCGGCTATGGTTTACTATGGTCTTGAAATTATTTCACCGGGCGCATTTTTAGTAGTAGGTGCGATTTTGACTGCTATTGTAGGACTCGCAACGGGGTCTTCCTGGACTGCATCCGGTACGGTAGGCGTGGCTCTGATGGGTATTGCAATGGGTCTTGGCATTAACCCTGCTCTTGCAGCAGGTATGGTAATTTCCGGCGCATACACAGGGGATAAATTATCTCCGTTGTCTGACAGTACTAACGTTGCGGCAGCAGGGGCGGAAACGCCTTTGTATGATCATGTGGCTGCCATGATGACAACAACAATTCCGTCATTTTTGATTTCTCTGGTGCTGTACGGCATCGTGGGCGCTATCGTTATCGACGAATCCGGCTATGACGCTTCTTTGGCGATGGATATTCAAAATGCTATCGCAGATAACTTCTATCTGTCTCCTTGGATTATGCTGCCAGTACTGGTGGTTATCTTCGGTGCAGTAAAGAGGATTCCGGCAATTCCGTCGCTGCTTCTTGCTGCAGTTTGCGGCGGCGCAGTAGCAATGATTGCGCAGGGCGCGACTTTCCCGGAAGTGTTTGGTGGTATGCAGACCGGTTTCAGCATTGAATCCGGCAACGAAGTGACTGACAGCCTGCTCAACAGAGGTGGTATCGACTCCATGATGTGGACGATTTCCTTGATCATGTTCGCCTTGTTCTTTGGCGGCGTACTGGAAAAATGCGGATTTATCGAAGTACTGCTGGGCGGTCTTGTAAGAAGAGTAAAGAGTGTCGGCGGTCTGGTGCTGTGCACTATCGTAACCGGTATTATCTGTGATGTTGTGTTGACTGACCAGTATCTGGCAATTCTGGTGCCTGGCAGAATGTACATGAAAGCCTTTGATGAAAGAGGACTGAGCAGAAGCTTCCTGTCAAGAACCACAGAAGATGGTGCGACTCTCTGGTCACCAATGATTCCATGGAATGGCTGCGGCGCTTATCAGTCTGCAACCTTAGGCGTGTCCAACTGGGCATTTATGCCGTACGCATTTATGAACCTGATTAATCCGGTTCTGGCAATTACAATTTCATATCTCGGCATTGGTATCAAATACAAGGAATATGATGGAAAATCCAGAGCAGAGATTAAGGAATTAAAAGCAAAGAGAAAGGCAGAAAAACGCAATGGATAAAATCAAGGCATATGATGACAGAACAATGCGGAAATCCACAAAGTTTGCAGCAGTCATATTTGGCGCAGGGCTGATTGTGTTCAGTTTCTATTCTACAGTCAAATATTCTGCAATTATCGGTGTGGTGCTGCTTCTTGCGGTAGTTTTCCAAAAGGAAACCTATGTCAGCAAGGAAGGCGTTGTTCTGGCGTATGACTTTATCCTGCGCAAGCATAAAATTGTGTGGTCTTTTGAAGAGATTACAGATATTCACATCGAATATGTGGCGGATCCAAATTACGTGGTGCTTCATTTTCTTAGAGATGTCATGTCGCGGAGACTGGTGTTTCAAAAGAGGGAGCTGGAGCAGGTTTTGGAACTTGCCCGCAGTGTGAAACCGGATATCCATATTGAGAATGTGAAGTGATTTTTAAAGTATAAAATTGAAAAACAGTGGTCGAGGAAGGCCACTGTTTTTTGTGCGTGGATTAGTGAGACGTATTGTGATAGGAAGTGGCACTGCGACGAATTTAGGTAAAAATGTGTAATAACTATTAAAGAATAGCGTAAAAATGTGAAAATATTGATTGATAGACTGCGTAAAAAGTGGCATAATATATAAAAGATAGGAGGAGAGCTTAGCATGGAACGACTTATAATGCGGAAAATGATTGAATGGAAGAATAGCAAGTCCAGAAAGCCGATGATTTTAAAAGGGGCACGGCAGGTTGGAAAGACGTGGATTATGAAAGAGTTTGCAAGGAGATATTTCGGGAATTATGTCTACTTCAATTTTGATGAAGAGGAAGAACTTTCGTCTATCTTTGAGAAGAATAAGAATCCGCAAAGAATTATTGAATTGCTATCGTTAATTTCTGGGGAAAGAGTCGTGCCGGGGGAAAGTTTAATCATACTTGATGAAATTCAGGAATGTCCACAGGCACTAAACAGTCTTAAATATTTTCGTGAAAATGCAAATGAGTACCATGTGATTGTGGCAGGAAGCCTGCTGGGAACTTTGCTTGCGCAGCCGAAATCATATCCGGTTGGGCAGGTGAATCTCTTAGAACTTGGACCGCTGAATTTTGAGGAATTTTTATTGGCAACGGACGAGGCGCTGTATCATTATTATCAGACCATAGAAAAGGGGCAGCACATTGAAGAGATTTTTCACCATAGACTTCTCGACAGCTATCACTATTATTTGATTATTGGGGGAATGCCGGAATGCGTATCATCATGGATTGATAGTAAAGATCCGCAGCAGATTCAAAAAATACAGAGGGAACTACTAGCGATATATGAGAATGACTTTTCCAAACATAATGGAAAAGTAAACAGTGGTCGGCTGCTGATGGTTTTTCGGAGTATTGTATCGCAGCTTGCAAAAGAAAACGAAAAATTCATATATGGCGCAGTCCGCACTGGTGGGCGTGCACGAGACTTTGAGGAGGCGATAGAATGGCTGGTATCGGCAGGGATGCTGAATCGGGTCTACAATGTTTCGAAAGCGGAACACCCTTTACCAGCTTTTGATAAGCTGGACTGTTTTAAGCTGTACCTCTTTGATACGGGATTATTAAAATGCATGGCGGGGATAGATAACAGTGCCATTTTGTTAAAGTCAGATTATCAGTTCAAGGGTGCATTGACGGAGAATTTTGTTTTACAGCAGCTGAAAGGACAGTATGAACTGGCGCCTAGGTATTATGGAACACGCTATGGAGAGATAGACTTTCTGCTGCAGGATGGTCAAAATATTATCCCTGTCGAAGTGAAAGGTGGAGCAGATAAGAGTGCACCAACCTTTAAAAAGTATATAGCAGAGGTAAAACCAGTTTCAGCGGTTCGATTTTCGGAAATGGGCTATTTAAAAAATGGAATGATTACCAATGTACCGCTGTATTTGGCAGCTGACCTGAAGAGGGTGCTGTAGAAGTCTGCCTTATTATTGAAGGAATGTTTTGAGAAAGGATACAACAAAAAGATGAATTGCAAGGAATGTGGTGCGGTATTCAGTGATGAAGCTGCTTTCTGTCCAATGTGTGGCAAGCCTGTAGGTATTGAGTAATGGAAATGCTTTGATACAAAAAGCGGAAAATTTAACCATTGAATCGAATAAAAGAGGAAAGAAAGAGTTTGATGATTGTAGTAGTAATTATTGCAGTGATAGGATTTGCATTAAATTATAGCCGGGTATCGGCAGAATACTACTCTAATATGGTGGACGCATACAACACCATGTTGAATGAATTTGTTGAGGGCGAAGAAGCAGCGGAATTGATTCATGATGTATGGTATAATGCTATTTGGGATTGGAGCAATAAAGATACATATAAATATGTAAAGGGAACTGATGATTTTAATGAGGCTTTGGAAAATTTGTTTGCAGACAAAAATTTTGTAAAAAGAATGGAATCAATTGGAAATAATATGTCAGGAACTTTGAGCTTGATGAAAACGCTGAATCATCCACCAGAACAATACGAGGAGGCTTATCAAGACCTGAAGGCATTATATGATTTTTATTTTGATTATAGATCATTAGCAACGAATCCTAAAAGTAGAACTATTATGGAGTTTACGGAAGAATATAACGATTTGGAACAGAAAATTTTAAAGAAAATGGCAGACGTACAACTGCATTTTGATTGACAACACACAAGGGCGCCGGTAATTCTGCCGGCACCCTTGCTGCTGGAAGGGGGCTTTTCCTAAGAGGAAAAGTCTCGAAAGAAAGTATTATGTAAATGAACTTAACTGCTTTGATCACTTCTGTCGAAAATAATCTTCTATTGCATCTGCAACCTGTTTCATTTCGGGAATGCCGTATCTTTGGTCGCACTGCAGCATCAGATTGTGTGCGGATAGATACTGCGCGTCCTCGCCCGGCGTGTAATACTCCGTTGGCAGAATCCACTGAATTTCCGGGATAATATTGTGCTGAACCAGATGCTGATAAAGTCCGTTGCGGTCATCAGCTAAAATAGTCAGCCCAAAAGGAACGCAGTCACCATCTTCACCGATATCCCTGCTGAGCATGGTAAGTTCCGGAATTTGAAGAAGTCTGCTATAGAGATAGCGGAAGTTTTCGATACGCCGTCTCATGAGTGCTTGCGCGTCAGTGTCAAAGAAAATTTGTTTCGACTCCTCGGTCATTTTCCTCGGGGTCAAATTGACATAGCGGCTGGCGTTAGCTTCTTTTTCGCAAGCTAGATAAGATTCTTTTTCTAACTCCGGATTCGACGCATACAGCGGTCGCATGACTGAAATCAAAAGTTCTTTATATACGCTTTCGTCATAAGCGCTGGCAAGGGCTGGAACTGAATCACGGCTTGCATCTTCAAACACGTCATTTCTAATGGCGCAAATGCCGCCGTCGGTCATTGGAAACCATTTTCTAGTGCTGCCGACGATGTAGTCGCCAAAACCCATGCGGCGAAAAGCCGAATCCTTCGACGTCTTAGAAAAGAGAGCCTGCGTGATGTCCTCCATAATTAGCAGATTGTGCACCTTTGCAAGCTGACAGAGATATTTTACGGTATCCGAAGGCTGCGGCATGCTGAAGTAGTGAATTACATAAATCATGCCGACAGTTTCGTCCAGCTTAGACTCCAGATCTGCAAGGTCGATTTCCAGATCCTTTGTGACCCGATAGAAATCGTAAGAAAGTCCTTCCCAGCGGACGGCGCTGATGATGGAAAGGCATAGATAGTCGGGAAGAAGCACTTTTTTTCCTTTCATTTTATCTGCGCAATGCTCCATGGCATAAACCGAAGCAGTACGTCCGTTATTGGTATAAATCTTGTGCGTATATTGAGAACTTTTGCCTGCCGAACAGTCCAGCCGCAGCGCAAAATCATCGTTTTTCGGGCGCTCCATAAGCAGCGCACCGTCAACGCTGTAAAATCCTCCGATTAGCATGGCTTAGTCCTCATAAACGGGATAAACAGGGATATCATCGCGTTTTAAAAATGCGGTCAGGCAATGAACGGAGCCGCCGCCTTTTTTGATTTCGTCAAGGTCCAGCTCGATGACTTCGATACCTTTCTTGTTCAAAAGCTCCACAGTGCGCGGAGATCCCTTCGGCATGATAATCTTGCCCGGCTCCAGTGCGACGGAGTTTGCGGCAAAATTAATCTTTTCTTCAAAAGTCGGAATTTCTACAAATTCAAATCCCCGCTTTTCCAGCTCTTCATAGATGATATCCGGTGTGATATATGGATATGTCACGGCAACGTTGGTATCTACGATGGATAGGAAGCCATCCAGGTGGTTTTGGTTTCTGGCGATGCTGAGGGTGATGACATTTTTTACGCCCATGTGATGAAAGGTGTCTGTAACCTGTACCAGTCCTTCTTTGTTGCAGCGGCTTCCAGTTCCTACGAAGACCGTTTCACGGTCTACCCAAGTAGCGCAGGCGCCGTCAAAGATTCCGTTTCCATGGATGGTTTTGACGATGGGAACGCCGTGCTTAGCAACTTCCTGCGCAGCATATTTTACTTCGTTGTGACGAATTTTAATTCCGGGTCTTGTCACGATGACGCCCTCCGGTGTGCCCAGTACTAAATCGTGGCAGTACATGGCGTTAGGGCAGCCTGGATCAGTTTCGTCGATATTGTAGACTGTAATGCCATGATCGCGATAGACCTGTACCAACTGATCGTGTTCCCAGCGGGCTTTATCCACATCGATAAAATCACGGAAATAAATCGCAGACGGATCTGTGATGTTTTCAATTTCTTTGCCGGGACGGTGCACCAGCACGGTGCGCAGCGTTCCGATTTCGGATGTAACACTGAAATTGTCGCCCCAGACAGCGGGCATATCTTCATAAAATGTATTGAACTTTTCCATAGATGAGAATCTCCTTTTTTAACCTCTTGCTAGGGTTGCACTGCAGCAGTGGACAGAGCCCCAGCCCTTCAGCACTTCGTCGAAATCCAGACTGATGACTTCTACGCCGTTTTTCTCCAGCGCATCCCTTGTTTTAGGGTTTCCCTGTGCCTGAATGACGACGCCGGGACGCAGTGCAACGATGTTCAGCCCCAGGGAAAATCTGGCCTCGTCCTGATCCGGTGCGTCGATGATATGATAGCCTGCGTTCATCAGGTACTCTACCACGTCGTAAGGCACTTGGCGTGTGTTGATGATGACCTTGTCCACATCGACAAAATTCATGATACCGTCCAGGTGCGCATTGGTATAAGGAATTGGAACTGTCAGAATCGTTTCCACGCCTTGTTCACGGAGCACGTGAGCAACCTGATTATAGCCGGATTCGTTGGTGCGGGAGCTTCGTGCCAGAATTGCCGTCTTTCTGTCTACCCAGAGACAGTCTGCTCCTTCAAAGGTCCCCGTACCGGTAATGGTTTTCACAATTGGCACATGAATGGCAGCAAGTGCTTTTGCCATAGCGACTTCTTCACCGCGGCGGCAAGGTAGTGCCGGCCTGCAAATAATAGCGCCTTCCGGCGTCATAAACATCAAATCTCGGCAGTAGACTGCGTTAGGACGGTCAAGCCGCTGGTCTTCAAGAAAGTGGACTTCCACGCCCTGACTTAGGTAAAGATCCACAAGTCTTTGATGGGCCTGTCTGAATTTATCGGGATCAATGCCTTCGCGGAAACGGGCTTCCTCCCAAGAAAAGTTATCGATTTCAGCACCGGGGCGCCTGAGCATAACGCTTTTTAAAGGAGCGACCTGAGAGCAAATACCAAAGTCGCCCCAGTAAGTGGTGAGCTGCTCTGAAAAAGGCGTTTCATCACGCCGCAGATTTTTATCTTTGCTGAGTTCTAAAAATGCCATACAAAACCTCCAAGATGAAAAATAGGGCGAAGCCCGTCTGCCTGCTTGATATAAAGGGAAAGACAGGCGGCTGGGCTTCGCTTCATAACTGTGCAAGAATTATGCTTCAACTTTCTTTCCGTAGAGTTTGGAAAGCGTAAGTACTGTTACGATCAGCAGGGCGATACCAACTGGCAGAGCGATCACGCTGCCGGTCATGCCTGCTACTGCGTAAGTCACGATTGATACACCGCCGACCATGAGTGCGTACGGAAGTTGAGTCTTGACATGAGCCAAAAGATCACAGCGTGCGCCGTTAGCGGATAAGATCGTAGTATCAGAAATCGGTGAGCAGTGGTCGCCGAAGAGGCCGCCGGATAATACGGAAGCAATCGCTACTTGCATTGGTGCGTTCAGTGCCATAGCAGCAGGAACGGCGATGGTCATCATAATAGAGAAGGTTCCCCAGGAAGAGCCGGTGGAGAAGGAAATCACAGCACTGGCTACGAAGATAATCACTGGAAGAATCCAAGCTGGTACGCTATCCTGCAGCATATTTACAACAAATTCCGGCCCGCCCATCGTTTTTGTTACGCTGCTCAGTACCCATGCCAAAAGCAAGGTGATAAATACGCTGGCAATACTTTCAAGCCCTAATACGTAATCCCGACAAATGCTTTTAAAGGATTTGATTTTCAGTGCAACGACTAAAATGATGTTTGCGATAGAGCCGAACACGAAACCTGCAATCAGTGCGCCGCGAAGTGCGTCACCGTCAACAGACTTGAACGGGAAACCCTGCGGGCAGAGCATAAAGCACAAAGTGCCGATCATAACTACAAGAGGAATGATCATGACGATTGGGCGACTGTTTTCCAGCTTTGCGTCGGTGTCGATTTTAACAGCTTCAGCAACCTGTCCGCCAGGAGAAACCAGACCGGAAAGCGCGCGCATTTCAGCCCTGTGCATTGGTCCGAACTCTTTTCTGGTAAAAGCAATCAGCGGAACCATCAGCAGAGAGAGCAGTGCGTAGAACTGGAAAGGCCAGGCCTTCAGCAGCATGTCCCATTCGGTGCTGGCATAGCCTGCTGCCTGAAATTCTGTACCCATCAGTCCCATGATGTAAGCGCCCCAGCCGAGGAATGGCACTAAGATGGAAAGGGGAGAAGCGGTGGTGTCAAGGATCCACGCCAGCTTTTCTCTGGAAACCTGCATCTTATCGGTTAGAGGCTGTACGATCGGACCTGCGATAATCGGGCTTCCGATATCGGAGAAAAATACCATGATACCAGCTACCCAGCCAGCCATCTGTGCTTTTGCGCGGCTGTTTACGAACTTCGTGACGCTTGATGCAAAGGCGTGAGCGCCGCCCGATACCTCCAGCAGTTTTACAAAACCGCCGATGAAAATCAGCAGTACCAGTACTTCTGCGCAATAGGAGTCTGTCATGTTCGGAACCAGATGATCGACAACGTAAGACATCATTGCGTCAAATGGATTTCCGCTGCACACGATCAGAAGCCCTGCAAAGGCGCCGGCAAATAGTGCGATAGAAATGTTTTTGAGCCACATGGCGATGACGATGGTCAGCGCGATGGGAAATAACGATAGAATACCATAATCCATAGTTAGTCTCCTTTCTGCTATGTTAATCTACGTCACACATATAGAGCAAAAAATATGCCATGTAGTTTTTGGGCGAATTTTGCAGAAAAGACGGATGGATATGTGATAAAAATTATCATAAAGGATAATTTTTATCGATTTTGATAATCTTTTAGGATGCGATACAAGGTAGCAATACCGATACCCAGACTTGTCGCTGCATGTTTTTTGCCTTTGGTATCCCAGCCGTATTTATCGAGGGCTTTTAAGACTTCGTCAATTTCAGTTTTTCGTCTGGTATCACGGAGTCTTGCAGCAGCAGACGGCACAGTTTGCGCAAGCACGGCAGCTTCTGCCTGAATCAGCTCAGCAGAATAGATATCAGTATTCTTTTTCGGAGATTTAATTCTCGCCGGAATGCTGAAACTGGTGAGAATTTCTTGACTTTCCACATTGAGTGCGCATTCAATGGTATTTTCCAGTTCTCTGATATTGCCCGGCCAGTGGTAATCCATCAGAATTTTCGCAGCCTGAGGGGTCATATCGCAGACGTGTTTGCGAAGATGTCTTGAATATTTCTCCATAAAATGACGGGAAATGACCAAAATATCCTCGCTGCGCTCGCGCAGAGGCGGAATGAAAATCGGAATGACGTTGAGTCTGTAATAAAGATCACTTCGAAATTCTCCATCCTCCATCATCGTTTCCAGGTTTCGGTTTGTTGCAGCGATTACCCGCACATTGATGGAAATGATTTTGTTCCCACCGACCCGTTCAATGGTGCGTTCCTGCAGCATGCGCAGAAATTTTACCTGCAGGAAAATCGGGATATCGCCAACTTCGTCGAGAAAGAGAGTGCCGCCGTTTGCCAGCTGACATTTACCGATTTTACCGCCTTTTTTTGCACCTGTAAAAGCGCCGTCTTCGTAGCCGAACAGTTCGCTTTCCAGCAGCGTTTCCGGGATCGCGCCGCAGTTGATGGCAACAAAAGGTCCATCCTTTCTGCTGCTGTGATTGTGAATGGCTCTGGCAAAGAGTTCTTTCCCGGTGCCGCTTTCACCGCGGATTAGGACGGTAGAGTCGCTGCCGGCGATTTTATGAGAAAAATCGATGACTTCACAGATGGCTTTAGATTCACCGACAATATCGCTAAATTCCACCTTATAGTCGGATTTGTGTAGGATGTTAGAGGCGATATTGCTAGCTTCTGTAAAGCTTTTTATGTTGAGAATGGTGCCGTGCTTAGTGCCGCTTGCCTCGATTCGCTTGGCAGTGAGCAGCACATTGACTTCGCTTTGCTCGTTGCGAATGGTGACTTCATTGTCGATATAGAAAGGCGTCTTCTGAATATCGGCGATAACTTGGTCCGGCAGCACACAGCTGATATGGCTTCCGATGAGTTTTTCTGTAATGCCGAAGTTTCTGGTGGCAGACTCGTTGATTCGATAGATGATGGAGTCGTTATCTACAGCGATGACGCCATCATGAACTGAGTTCAAAATAGCAAGGGTTTCGTTGAGATTGACCATGAGCTGATCAGCATATTCGACGGTCTCAATTCTGCTGGAAATCAGTTCGGAGAGTTTTTCGGTGAAGTCGACGAAGAGATCGCGACCGAAGAGACCGTTGTTTTTCTGTTCGTCAGTAAAGGCAATAAAGCCGATTGCGCCGCGAATCTCACCGTTGACGTGAAGGGGCGCATAAACTGCTGCCTTTTCTTTACAGTTATTCTTATTCTCGCAGTCGGCGCAGGCAGGTTCTTTGCCGGGACTGCTGATTACTATTTTCTGATTTTGCTCTATTACACTCTTGAATACGTTGGAGTTTTCCACTTTACTTCCGATTTCTGCCTTGTACAGACCAGTGCCTGTAGTTCTGATAAAGCCTGTGTCGATGGTGGTAATGACCACATTGAAAAGCTCAGAAACGATTTCACAGGTTTCCTGAATAAAACTGTATTTTTTATTTATCATAGCGTATTTCCTTCCTGCTTTACGTGTACCTGGTTTAAGATGATTATATTCGTTCACAAAAATTTGTCAAATTTTTTGATTGGCATAAAACTTGCGGTTAGGGATATGGTATCACGAGAAATTTTCAGAACAAGGGAGGTCAATCATGACAAATAAAATGAAGCAGAGTGTGAAAATGGACACCATTCCGTTTTCCGGTATCAGAAAAGTATTTGAAGCAGCAGGAAAGCTGGAAAAGGAAGGAAGAGAAATTATCAATCTGGGCATCGGGCGCCCGAATTTTGATACGCCGGCATTTATCAGAGATGCAGCAAAGAAAGCGCTGGATGATGGGTATACCTACTATACATCCAATTACGGGACGGAAGGTCTGCGTCAGGCAGCAGCTGATAAATTCAAAAGAGACAACGGTCTTGATATGACGATGGACGACATCATCGTAACAGTCGGTGCTAATCAGGCAGTTTCCATCGCGATGACAGGGCTTCTGGATCCGGGCGATGAGGTGCTTGTTCCCAATCCATCCTGGCTCCACTATTTCTACTGTGCGGAGCTTGCCGGAGCAAAGACAGTGTCTTATCCGCTGCTGGAGGAAAACGATTTTAATGTGCAGATTGAAGACATCGAAAAGCTGGTTTCACCAAAGACCAAGATGATTATCGTAAACACGCCGAACAATCCTACCGGCTCGGTACTCAGCAGAGAAAGTCTGGAAAAAATTGCAAAGATTGCAAAAGACAACAATTTGATCGTGCTTTCTGATGAAATTTATGAAAAATTGTTATATGATGGAAGTACGCACACCAGTATCGCATCTCTTCCTGGCATGGCGGAGAGAACCATCATCATCAACGGTGTATCCAAGGCTTACGCGATGACGGGCTGGAGAATCGGTTTTGCGGCTTCCAAGAATGCCGAATTCATCAGCGCTATGATTCGTGTACTGCAGTATACTGTAACCTGTGCTACTTCTGTATCACAGTATGCAGCTGAAGCGGCTCTGGCAGGACCGCAAGGATGTATTGAGGAAATGCGTGTGCAGTTTGATAGAAGAAGAAAACTGGTCTATGAGTCCATCAATAAAATCGAAGGACTTAGCTGCAATTGCCCAAAGGGTGCGTTCTACTGCTTTATGAATATTAAAGGGCTTGGCATTACAGATGAAGAGGCTTCAGATTATTATCTGAATGAAGCCGGCGTTGCCATGATTCCAGGCTCTGCCTTCGGTGAATATGGAACAGGCTATCTTCGCATCGCTTTTTCTAATTCTTATGAAAACATCGAGAAAGCCATGGGTAAAATCAAGGGAGCAACAGAAAAGCTGTTAAAAAATAAACTGAGTTGGAGGATATTCCATGTTAAAGGTATTAGATTTTGAAATTGAAAAAGGCGATAAATGGATAAAAGATATACCGGTTTGCGATGAAGCTGGAACTGAAACTAGTTTTCCATTTTATGTTATCGCCGGAGAAAAAGACGGACCGGTGCTTTGCATTACCTCGGGCGTTCACGGTACGGAGTATCCGGGCATCGGTGCGAATTTGACGCTG
The DNA here is from genome assembly GCF_009936115.1 of Anaerotruncus sp. 80. NCBI lineage: Bacteria > Bacillati > Bacillota > Clostridia > Eubacteriales > Oscillospiraceae > Anaerotruncus > Anaerotruncus sp. 80. The sequence continues at coordinate 5,165 of NZ_QWES01000035.1, read as the reverse complement.
TATCATGAAATTGAGCCCAGTCAGCTTTCCGGCACTATCATCGGCGTGCCTCAGTGCAACTTCGCATCTTTTCAGGCGAAGGTGCCTTTTGTGAATCCGCTGGATGGAAAAAATCTCAACGATACGTTTCCCGGCGATGCGGCAGGCACCATTACCGAGCGTCTTTGCTATACACTGGTTCATCAGGTTGCGGCAAAGGCAGATTATCACATCGACATGCACAGCGGCGACAGCATTGAGTGGCTGTACCCTTACGCCTTTTATCACATCAGTGAAAAGGACGAAAAGATAACAGAAACAGCACGGGCGCTGGCAAAGGTATATGGACTGGATTATGTGTCCTATACGGAAACGGACGGAGCAGGCGCAACGGACAGGGGAAATTTCTATGCTGCAGTCAGCGAGCTGGGCATTCCGAGCATTCAGCCGGAAATCGGAGGAATCGGACTCATCGAAGAGGAGACGAAAATGCTCCACTATGAAGGCGCAAAGAATGTGATGAAACACCTCGGCATGCTTTGCGGCAGTGTGGCGAAAAATCCGCGCCAAAAGGAACTCTCCAGATTTTACCGCCTAAAAGCTTCACAAAACGGCATTTATAACTGCCGCGTAACCCCGGGTGAAAAAGTGAAAAAAGGTCAGCTGCTGGCAGTGTTGACTGACTATCACGGAGATGAGGTCTACAAAGAATTCTATGCGGAAGATGATGCTGTGATTTTATGGGTAATGTCTACTTTTGCTGCATGTGAGGGTGACAATCTCATGGCAATCGGTGTGATTTAAAGGAGGACATGAATTTTGAACATAGGAATCATTGGTTATGGCGGTGTGGGAAAGGCACTGGTGCGACTTTTGAATATGCAGAAAGAAATGCTGGACGCGGAAGGCCTCTCTGTTACGGTCAGCTATATCGTCGATTATTATGGCGGCATCTATGCTGCAAAGGGAATTGATTTAGCTGCCTTGGAAGTTTTTACGGAAAGAGAAAAGGATATTACCAAGTTTTCCGGCGGAAGTGCAGATATTACTGCAGCTGAGATAGCAGCGGATCCTGCGGTAGATCTGGCAGTGATTATGACGCCAACCAATAAGGAGACAGGACAGCCAGGGCTTTCTTATGCGGAAAGTCTGCTGAAAGCAGGAAAACACGTGGTGATCTCCGATAAGGGACCGATCATGCTGGCTTATCATAAGCTGGCAGCACTGGCAAAAGCCTGCGGTGTACAACTTGGAATCGGCTGCACTACAGGAGGCGCGCTTCCATCCGTCAACGCCGGCGTCATGGACCTTGCGGGAAGCAGTATTACTTCCATTGAAGGCGTGCTGAACGGAACGACCAACTTTATTCTAAAATATATGGAAGATCATCACTGTGAATATGAGAAGGCATTAAAAATTGCCCAGGAGTGTGGTATTGCTGAGACCGATCCGACTCTGGATGTGGAAGGCTGGGATACTGCCGGAAAGCTCCTGATTTTGACAAACGTGCTGATGGGCGAAGATAAAACGCTGGCTGATATCAAGGTAAGCGGAATTACTGCTCTCTCTGCGGCGGATATAGAAAGTGCAGCGGCAGCGGGGCTGAAATATAAGTTGGTCGGCAAAACCGTCAGAACGGACGGACAGCTTCACATGTCTGTAGGTCTTGAGAGACTGCCGGCTGAACATCTGCTTTACAGTGTCGAAGGAAAGAACAAAGCAGTTCGTTATGTTTCAGACACTTTGGGGGAACTTGCGGTCATCGGAGGCGTCAGCGGTGTTATTCCGGCAGCAGCATCAATTTTGCGTGATATCGTTAATGTACACAGAGGATATCAGTTTATCAGATAGGAGGCAAGAAATGCGTTTAGCGACTATTCAAATAAAAGGTGGGGAATTTGCAGGAATTGTAACGGAGAAGGGCATCGTTCCCATAGAAGAAGTCAATGCCACCTGCGGCACATCCTGGGAAACTCTGCTGTATGATTTAATCTGCACCGGACAGCTGGAAACTTTGACGGTCTGGTACAATGACGGCGGAAAAGAAAAGCTTGCAGAGATGAACTGTGTACCTTTTGCAGAAGTGAAGTACGCACCTCTTTACAGAAATCCCCAGAGAATTTTTGGGATTGGCTTAAACTATGTGGATCACGCCGGAGATTTAGGTGAAGGTGCGCCTAAGGGCTTTCCGGGGAGTTTCTACAAACCGGCTTCTTGTATCGTAGGGCCGGGAGATGAAATTTGCATTCCTGCCATGGAAGAGGCGCAGAAAACCACCGGCGAAGCGGAGCTGGGCATCATCATGGGAAAGAAGTGCAAGTTTATCGGTGAAGATGAATGGCGGGACTATATTGCCGGCTATACTACAATTCTGGATATGACAGAGGAATCTATTTTGCGTCAGAATCCGAGATTTCTGACCCTTGTTAAGGGCTTTGACACCTTCTTCAGCTTTGGTCCGCATTTGATTACGCCGGACGAAGTGGAAGATGTATCTGCCCTAGAGGTGCAGACGGTGCATAATGGAGAGATTCATGCGGCAAATACAGTGGCCAACATGACCCATAGTCCATCGAGACTGGTTTCGCTGATTTCTCATATGCAGGGGTGGCTGCCGGGTGATATTCTATCCACGGGAACGCCGAGAGCAGTGCATATCCAGGACGGTGATAGCCTGGAGTGTCGCATTTTTGGACCGGACGGCTTTGTCATGGAACCGCTTGTGAATCCGGTCGTGGATTTAAAATTACAGAAAGAAAAATAATGAGGAGGGAATATCTATGGATTTAGGTTTAAAAGATAAATGCGCTCTGGTGCTGGCATCAAGTTCAGGACTTGGAAAGGCAGTAGCGAGGGAGCTTGCGGTCGAGGGAGCAAAGGTTATGTTGTTTAGCCCGTTTTTGGAGCAGTTGCAGGAGGCTAAGGCGGAATTAATCAGTGAAACGGGAAATGAAAATGTGGACTTTTTCTGCGGCGATATGACTCACCTTGCGGACATCAAAGCGCTGGTTGCTGCTACCTGCGAGAAATTCGGACCGATCTATGCGCTGTTCAACAATGCAGGCGGACCGCCGGCAGGACCACTTAATTCCTTTGACGATGAAGCGTGGTACAAAGCTTTTGACTTGACGCTGCTTTCTTATCAGAGAGTAGTGCGGGAGGTTGCACCGATTATGATGGAAAATGGTGGCGGAAGAATTGTCAACTCCACATCTTCTTCTGTGAAGGCAGTTCTCGACAATCTGGGGCTATCAAACACCATGCGTGCCGGTGTAGTAGGCTGGTCCAAGACTGTTTCTCAGGAGCTTGGAAAATATAACATTCTGGTCAATGTCATCGGACCGGGACGCATCGGCACTGCAAGAATCGATCAGCTGGACAAAATGCGTGCAGAAAAACAGGGTATTTCCGTAGAACAGCTGCAGGAAAACACTTGGAAGACCATTCCACTGGGCAGGTACGGAAGACCGGAAGAATACGGCAAACTGGCAGCATTCTTGCTGTCATCTACTGCAAACACCTATATCACAGGTCAGACCATCTTAGTTGATGGCGGACTGGTAAAGGCGCTGTAACGAGTGGAAGGCTGCCTGAGCTAGTGTGCATAAATTTTAAAATAACTCTCAAAATATGCACACGGGCGTGCATAAATTTAAGAAAAACGACTGAAATATGCAGAAACGGCGAGGTTTATTCGGGATTATCCTATAAACCTCGCCTGTTTTTGGCAAAAATCTGCATATATAGCGAATTATTATGGAAAATATGCACGGATTTCTGAAGAGATGTGCATATTTTAGAGAAAATTTTCGATTATATGCACAACGGGAAAAAGGCGATGCAAGTGACTGTAAACCACTGCTACTCCATAAATGTTATCTTTCCCTGATATAAATCGGCAATGTTGATTTTTACTACCTTATCTTTCAGACTCAGCGTAAAATAGCTTTGGTCTGTGATATGGGTTTTGTTGCCGAAGGAATCATAAATGGTATCTTTGTTGATGAAGGTGTAGCCAAAGTAAGCCTTATTGCGGAGGACTTTTTTAAATGGATTTTTGTGGAAAGCTTCCAGCTCTACATAATCGACCTCTGCCTCACCGGCATTCTGGTGATAGCCGCCGACATAGCTGTTTAATATCACATTCTGCGATTTTGATGTAAAGGTAATATCTACCATACCATCGAATTTTTCACAAGTAATGGTGATATCATTGATGTCAGGGCTAAAGCCGTGGGCAAAATAGTAAGTGCCGCCGCCGAAAATCAGCAGCAGGGTAAGGATTGTAATTCCCACCGCTCTGCGGGTACGTTTTCTCAGTTTGAGAAAGGGCTTAATATCGTGGTCGGCATCTGCTGCGGCGTTTTCTTTTTCCGAAGGCAGCTGGGGCATTTCAACAGCAGCTTTCATATCTTCTGCAATTTGCGCGCAGGCAGGGCATGTCTTTAGATGGTTTTCGATGGCTTCGCTGCTGGCAGGACTTGTTAGTCCCTCTAAATAGCTGGGAAGCAAATCTCTGGTTAATTCGCAAATAATTTCGTTTCTCATTCCTGTTACCTCTTATTCTTTCGATATTTTCTGCTTAGCGCGATAGAAGGTGACACGTGCCCAATTTTCTGTTTTTTCGACGATATCGCCGATTTCCTTAAAAGAAAAGGCGCCGGTCAGTCTGAGCAGAACGACTTCTTTTTCGATGTCAGAAAGCAGATGCACTTTGCGAAACAGCGCCATTTTTTCGTCTTTAACAGAAAATGCCTGTTCCAGCGTAAGTGCATCTGACACAAGGGCTTCACCGTTTAAATCTGCCAGCGGCACTGCTGATTTTCTCTGCCGCCGTGCAAGCTCCTGATACCAAAGGTGCTTGGCGATTTGACAAAGCCAGGTGGAAATTTTGCAGGAACCGTCGTATTTGTTTGCTGTGCGTACAGCCTGATAAAAAGTTTCCTGGGTCAGTTCCTCTGCCGTGTGCTCCTCCATACAAAGGGTCATTAAAAATTTGAACACGTAGTTGGCGTAGTCCTTGTATGCGGCGTCCATATCCAACATTTTATCACCTCTCTTTGTCCATATATCGGAAAAGATCGAATTTCGTTACAGGAATTTTAAAATTTATTATTTGCCAAAATAAATTCTGCGTATCACTGGAATTTCAAATGGCAAAGACTTACATAGAATTTACTCTGACA
>NZ_QWES01000034.1:0-13570 GCF_009936115.1 Anaerotruncus sp. 80 | reverse complement strand
GAACACAGAAGTTAAGCTCTCAAGCGCCGATGATACTTGGTGGGAAGCTGCCTGGGAAAGTAGGTCGTTGCCGGTTTCAGTAAAAAGCAAGTTACGAAGTAGCTTGCTTTTTTAGTGTCCGAAGGACACGTCTGAAACGGGACAGCGAAGAGAGGAAACCGATGATAGGTTTCCGAACGGAGGAGTGAGCGAAGCGAGCGTTGCCGGTTAAAAAAGAAAAGACAGTCGTATGGCTGTCTCTTCTTTTTTAGCGTAGCGTACAAAACGGACAGCTCAAATGCACTGAAGTAAAGCCAAAGAAGATGTTTATTCCCATTTAAAATATTTTATGGAAATAGCAAAACAGATTAATGCGGTAATACTCATAATAACAACCGGGAATATAGCATTTTCAATCGGCGACCCAAGAAATGCGTTTTTCATTAGCTGAATACCCTGTGTCAATGGAAAGATACTGATAATTTTTTGCATGGTAATGGGCATAACCTCGAAGGGAAGCGTTGTACCCGAAAAAATCAGCATGGGAAAATATAAGATACAGGCAATTACGCTTGCGCTTTTCATGTTTTTGGCAATTCCACCAACTAACAATCCGATGCTCAAAGTCGATACCATAGTCAAAAGCCAGCTTCCCAAGAATAACAGGAAGGAACCATGTATTCTTATTTTCCAAAACAGCATGGCGGCAAGGAACAGGGTGAGCATTGAAACGATGCAATAGATAATATAAATCAAAAATACTACCAAAAGTAATTTTGCTGGGCTGATAGGGGTGACTTGAAAACGCTTCAAGATTTTTCGTTCCCGATATTCTGATACGACAAGGGGCAGACCCATTAGCCCACCCGCACAAATGGAGATACAGCATAGTGCGCTGAAAGACTGTTCCATAAAAGTGTATGGCGCTCCGTCTGCGGCGGGTTTTGTTCCGTAAATGAGGCCAAGCAAACCTAAGACAATCAGTGGCACAATAACAGCGAAAATAACCATATTCATGTTTCTGATGTTTAGTTTCAATTCAATTTTTAAAAGTGTTCCAAATGATTTCATTCTTTTTCTACCTCCTCACCGGAAAGCCTAAGATAAGCGTCTTCAAAGTTCTCGCATTTACTGGCTTTTTTTGCCTGCTCAACGGTTCCGAAAAATATGATTTTCCCGTTTCTCAAAATACAAATTTCATCACATAGGGCTTCCACTTCGTTCATGAAATGGGAAGTTAAAAAGATAGTCAACCCCTTGCTTTTTAATTCAGATAATATTTTCCAGACATCACGCCGGGCTTTTGCGTCAAGCCCTGTAGTCAATTCATCAAGAAATACCAGTTCCGGGTTTGGGATTAAGGCGAGTACGATGAATAAGCGCTGACGCTCCCCGCCGGACAAGCTCTTTAACATATTTCCAATTTTACCTGCTATTCCAAATTGTTCACAAAGCTTTTTCCAGTCGGCAGGAGCGTCATAAAGACAAGCAGTTTCTTCACATAGCTCTGAGACTTTTATTTCCGGCTGATAATCGCCCTCTTGAAACTGAACGCCTACATTTTGAAATAGGCGATGCCTGTCCATTTTAGGGTTATACCCCAAGACTGATATTGTTCCGCTGTCGGCATTTTTTGTACCTAAGATACATTCGATTGTTGTGCTTTTTCCTGCACCGTTTGCGCCAAGAAGTCCGTAAACGGTTCCACGCTTTACGGACAAACTGATTTTGTCTACTGCAAGCAGGTTGCCGTAGGATTTTGATAATCGCTCTACATTGATTACAGTCTGCATAATAAGACCTCCTTTTGTTTCTTGTGAAATAAGAATACCACCAATGAAAACATTGGTGGTAAAGTGTAGGGTTTATGAAAATTCAATTTTCATATCGTACAGCATATCCAAAATCGCAATAGCATTTTTTTCTGCTACTGACAGTGAGACAATTAGTCTGTCGCAGACAGAAATAATATCATCAGTCTGTTTCGGTGTATTCAAGGTGGCTCGAATATCAGCATCTGGATTTTGGGATAGCTGCTGCAACAAACGTAGGATTGCTTCTAAGGAGTAATTTGCACATCTTAATGTGCGAATGATCTTTAGCCGCTGTATATCCTTATCGGTATAGATTCGATACCCGTTATCTTTTCTTCTTACTGTAAGTAAGCCGTTCATTTCCCAGTTTCGGAGTGTGTCCATAGAAATATCAAGCAGTTCTGATACCTCTTTTCGCTTCTGATACTGCGAATTTTTCTCAATATTTCCGGATAAAATCTGCTTTACAATTTCAATGGCTTCTTCCGCGTTCCGGCGTTCTCTCCCGATTTGTCCTAAGTAGTTTTTCGTAAGCGTAATAGCTGTATCAAAATCTCCTGCTGCTGATATAGTAAGCATTTGTGCAATGTTTTTTCTTAACCCGTTCTGCAATACCTCTACTTGAAATGCAAGGCGTATCAGTTTGCATTGCTTTATATGAAATTCTGTAAATATGCGATACCCATTTGGCAGCCGTTCTGGCTTAGGTATCAGCTTCAGTTTTTCGTATAATCGTACTGTATTTGGATGTATTCCGATGATTGCGGCAACTTCCGCAGTTTTGTATGTGGTCACAGTTTCTCACCTCCGTTCTCTCTCAACCACTATATCACAGAAAAAAAGTCTGGTGGTATAGTGTAGGGATTTATTTTAACATAGGTAAATCATAATTGAAACAAAAAAACTTCTTTACAAATTCGATGAATTGAACTATAATAAGTAGGTACGAACAAGTTGTTCGTGCGCTATTAGCTCAATTGGATAGAGTAGCGCACTACGAATGCGAAGGTTGGGGGTTCGAGTCCCTCATGGCGCACCAATTAAAAACCGCTCAAAATTGCTTAATTTCAAGCATTTGAGCGGTATTTATTTTATATCTGCATAGTTTTGTATAGTAGCATTTATATGCAAAAAAAAGCGTTTGGGTGTTGCACCCTGCGTGCACCCTATTGAAGCAACTTTGCCGCTGCAACGATATCGCTTTGGTCGAAGTTCGTATATATGTTTGCTGTCATTTTGATATCAGCATGTCCCATTAATTTTTGTGCAATACGGATATCAATTCCTTTGCGGGCAAGGTCAGTGCAGTAAGTGTGCCTTAGACAATACGGTACAAGGTCGTCTGCAAGAGGGAATGGGGGAAGTAGTTGGTTCCGATACATCTTGCACCCCATAGAGATATTCAAGGCTCTTGCGAAGCTTTCCCAAAGTTTACTGCGGTTATCATCAGTTATTGGATTCCCATTTTCTCTACAGGCTATAAATTCGTTTTTGGGCGTGTTTTTTATGATTTCGTATAATTCGTCAGGGATTGGCACAAGCCTGTCTGATTTAGCTGTTTTGGTGCCTCTGATGTGGAGCATATTATACCCATCAACCTGTTTGATGTCGTTTCCTGTTGCGCTTGCGGCTTCCGGTGGTCGGCAACCGCAATACAGCATTAACAAGTATAAGTAATAGCGCCGGTCTGTTTGTCCTACTTTGACGATGTGTTCTCTTTCATATTCAGTGATGGCACGCCAAGATTTTTTTGTTCCTTGTGGTTTCACTAAGTCCTGGGCAGGATTTGAGACGATCAGCTTATTTGTGACGGCTTTCCCGAAAATAAAATTAAGGGCATTGTGCACCTCATTAATCTGGAATTTTGAATTGCCTTTCTGCCGGTTTAACACTTGCTGGCAGTGAACAGGCTTTACATCTTTCAGCCGCATATCTCCGATATGTTCTAAAATACAGTGATTTACTCGCTGTATATATTTTTTCCGTGTGATATCCTTTTGCCCTGTTTTATATGTATCAATACATTGCTGCGCCCAGTGTTTTACAAGCATGTTACCGTTTACAGCAATTTTGCCTTCTTTTAAATCTCGAAGTAGCATAGCCTTCTTTTCGCCGTACTGTGCTTCTGTATCAGCGTGTATATAATATCGCTTTCCTTCATAAGTAAAGGTTCTATTGATTTTATACTTTTTAGCCATATAAACCTCCATTTTGGGTGCAAAAATACCCCAGCGCCAACTGGGGCTGTTTTGCTGATTATTTATCCCAATCTTCTGGGACTTCGTCAATGTAATCAAAATCAAATACTTTGACTGTGCCTCCATCAGCTTCCACCATTTTGTCAATTATATTATCAGCAGTGGTATCATCATACATTTTAAATAAAACGCATGAGATAGCATCAAGAGAGATGCATTTTCCGTCTTCCGCACCAGCAATAACTGGCTCTAGTTCTTCAACCAAATCATTGTGCCCCTTGATATAAGTACATTCTTTGCATAAAAAGTTGTCATTAAAATTATCGTAGTCTTCTTGAGAAATATAGTAAGTATTAAGGCATTCAGTACAAGTCATTTCAACTGTTGCTGGATATTCGGTTTTGTCACAAGAAACCAACAGAAATAACATGAAAATCGAAAGTACAATAGCTAATAATACATTTATCTTGCAATTTTTCATAATGTCACCTCACATTACCAGCATACCGAGCAAGCGCCATAGCCTTCTGCTTGAGCTTCTGAAAGAGTTTTTTCAATACAACTTTGACGCAAATATTGACAGCCATATCTGTGGTATTTTGTTCCCGTATTGGTTACATAGACAGTAGTTTCAGCGTAATCCCCTGATGTGCCGAAATTGGCATCAACCCATTCTTGGTCTTGTTGTCGTTGTTTATGTGCTCCATCAGACCAACCCTCATCATATCCTTCGTTATATCCCTTGCTGTAACCGGAATCATGTCCTTCATGGTATCGTTGGGTATTCAGTTCTTGCAATTCTGAAATTCTTTTTTGGGAATCAGTATAATTTATGCCGAGGGCAATATTTCCAATTAAAGATAATGATAAAAGTGCTGTGAGTATTTTTTTCATTCTGTTTCGTTTATTATTTTCATCCATGTTCAGTACATTCCGTTTTGTTTATTTTAACTTTAACTCCAATAGTTCAGTATAATATCCATAAATTCTTGCGATTTGTTCTAACGTAAAGTATTTAGTGTACTCTTCAAAATCGTCATCAGGCACAAGCAGTTCGATTGCGAATTTGTTCGCTTCGTTTTCTAATTTATCAATTGAAAAGTAAGTGCAACTCCGAAGGAATGGCGTGTTTGTATTAGGGTGCAATATAGCATGTCCTAATTCATGTGCAGCGGTGAATCGTTTCTCATTTTCTTCAAGATTATGATTTATATGGATTTGCTTCATGCGTAACTGCTTGTTGTAATAGCCATTAATGTTTCCCAAATTCTCATATATAATGGTGATGTTGAGTGCGTCTGCAATTTCAAATGGATTGCGCGAACCAACTTTTCTTACGTAATAATCTACGCTTTTCTTAATGTTCAAAATCCCACGTCCTTTATGCCTATTTTCTGTATTTGTTCGGGGTAAACTTTTCTTTCGCATTGATTTTAGCAATTCGGATACTGTTCTCTAAGCTGACTTTTAATAATTCCTTCGTCTCTTCATCTAAAGGTTCCCCTGAGAACATCAATCCATCTTGTCCATGCTCTAAATCTTCTAAAGTTTGTTCGAGGCGTTTAGCAATGTCCTTTTCATCTTTAGATGTTAATTCTAAAGATGAGCTATTATCAAATGTCCCATTAATGAGATAATCTATACTAACACCAAGATACTTTGATATTTTTTGCAATGCTTTAGTAGCAGGTATTTTATCTTTAGTTTTCCATGTGAAAAATGTGCTGCTCGCAATTCCGAGTTCTTTACACATATTAGTCGGGTCTTTCCCTTGCTTTTCTAATTCGTCAAATATTCTTTGTAGTACATCATTCATATTGCATCCATCCTTTCAACTCGAAAAATCGAAACAAAACGCTTGACATACTCGAAAATACGAGTTATACTTAATGTACGAACTCGAAAATAAGAGATATGTCGAAAATGCGTCTCGAAATTTTATGTGGTAGTAGGATTATATCGCATTTCCGAGTTAGAATCAACCTTTTATTTTAGATTGAGTGAGAAAGAAGGTGAAAAAAGTTGTTTAAGAAGCTTGAGAAACTACTTGAAGAAAGACAAACCACAATTTATAGGGTGGCAAAAGAAACTGGCATACCAGATTCAACATTGTATGAATGGAAATCCGGGAAATATGTGCCAAAGATTGACAAAATAAAAATCCTAGCCGACTACTTCGGCGTACCAATCGAATACTTTTTGGAGGAGTAAAGAAAATGGACAAACAGTCGTTAATCAGAGACATGAAAAGCTATTGTAATAGTAGCTTCGTTACAAGAAGAAAGTTAGCTGACTATATGGGGATAAAGGACTGCAATCATGTTAATAAGTATTTGCGAGGTCTGGAACGGATAAACGGCAAATATTACTTTATCCCAGATGTGGCAGCAAGACTGAAAGAAAGGTGCACGGTATGAAAGCATTTAAACCAGGAGGGCGGTACTACAAAAGCAACCTGCACGTAGCCCTAGTCCTTGCAGCATTTTTACTTGGAACAATCGGTATTTATGCCGGATTATGCGCCTTAATGGCGTTTTGAAAGGAGAAAAACCAATGATTAAAGCAACATCAACTAAAACAGACATTCACATCACAATCGAAGGAACTGCTTCGGACATTATATGTGAATTAGGAGAAACTATTTCAGCTGTATACGGCTTGTTGAAAAAGGAAATTGATGCTGATAACGCAAAACGAGAACTCTCGTATTTAACGGAAAAATCAATTCTTAAGGCAGAAAAAGAAGCGGAGGAAGCGGTGACTGAAAATGAAGGGTAAAGAAAAAGCGCCCGAAGGCGCAAACATTGAGAATCAACCTGATGATACCACAAAAATGATGGTGTTGTCAATGCTAACCAACAAGCCGCAGGACAGATACACGCTGGCGGCGGCTATCGGAATCAGTGAGAGAACGTTTAGAGAGGCTGTCCGGCAGCTGCGGCGAGAAGGACACTCTATCATATCAGAGTCAAGCGGTCGTGGATACAGGCTTGGCACGAAGAAAGAAGCCAAGGTAATGGCAAGGGAACTCCGCAGCCGGGCGTATGACATGCTAAGGACGGCAAATGCAATGGACGCCCAAATTGATGGGCAGGTGACATTGGAAGAGGTGATGTAATGCTTTGGTGTAAATGCTGTAAGAAATCGGTTGCAGCGCCGCAAGAGAGGGTTACATACGATATCCCGAATCCTGATGCGGGCGGGTATGAGAAGATAGTCACTTACCACTGCCCAGATTGCGGCGAAGAGGTGTACTTGCAGGCTGGACATTGCATCATGTGCGGTGAGCATGTAGCGCCGGAAAAATCACTTTGCATCCATTGCTACGCAGAAATACATGAGACTCTAAACGAGTTGTCAATGCAGATGGATTTGCCGTTTGACGAGGTGCTGGACGGCGTTGCGGAATATTTGAATATGGAGGATTGAGAAATGTATAAAATCACTTTAAAGCAAGGGTATGACGATATTGAGTTTAGATTTGATGATATGGCAAACGCACTTGTGTTTGTCGAGACGGCAATAATGCACGGCATACCTTGCACAAAAAATAATGAAGAACAGAAAGTTGAAGTAATCGTGGAAGAAATGAATTCGGAGGACAAATAATGTTAAAGCCATACAACGAATTAAGAAAAATAGATGTTCTTCCATACTGTGAAGAACGAGAAACAAAAAACGAAAGAGGGAAAACGGTTAAAGTTCCATATCTGAATTGGGCAAAGTGCAAAGACCTGCTTCATGAGAATGGCGCAGAGGTTGTCTACTTTGAACCATTAGTGAATGACAATGGTTCAACTCTGTTCATGACTGATATTCCGTTTACTGACAGCAAGGGAAACCATAACAGATGTTTTGAGGTCAGAGTAAAGATTGTGATTGACGACCTTGAATTCATTCAAAACTATCCATTGCTTAACGGTATGTACGTTGTCAGAGAAGACACGGTAAATCAGCTTAGACTGTCTAATGCGCAGGCAAGGGCATTTGTAAAAGGCGTTGCAATTCGTACGGGTCTTGGCTTTGGACTTTGGATTTCAAATGATGAAACGACAAAAACAGAGAATGAAGAAAACCTATATTCTCACAGTATACTCAAAATCCGGGAAAGACTCAATCAGACGATAACAAAGAAACTTGATGAGGGTAAATCTCTTGATGTTATCGCAAAGGCAACAGGTCTTCAGGAGGGTGAAGATGTACGCGAAATAGTAAGGTATTGCAACAAAATTTACAGCTTTGAAGAATTGCTGAACAAGATATGATTGCGAATAAAGACCGGTCGGGGTGGTTCGGAGCATCGGATACCAGCATGGTTGTGGGAAATTGGGAAACAGCCAGTTTCAAGAAATGGTGGCTTGTCAAGCTAGGACTTGCGGAATCTACATTACAGACTAAAGCAATGAAGGTAGGGAATGCTTACGAGCATAGGATACTTGAAACGATTCCTGGCGTGGAAATGGACAAGCAGATTTTAATACCGGAACTGCATTTACGAGTGAATCTTGATGGGAACACACCCCAAAAGATACATGAAGTTAAGACTTATAAGCATGAGGAATTTAAAGTTACTGCTGGATATCGCAGACAATCGCAAGTTGAAATGTTTGCTTTTGAATATGAATTTGGATTCATTCCGAAGCTTGAAATTGTCGCATATAAGCTTACGCCAGAGGACTACTTGAATTACTTTAACCCAATTGACCTCAACAGGCTATCACATATTCCGATTCCCTATGACGAGTCTTTTATACAAGATAGGTACTTGCCGAGATTGAAGTATCTTGGTAAGTGCCTTGAAGAAGGGAGAATGCCAAAATATGAGCAGATACAATAGATACATGAGCAAACTGCAAAGTGATACAGATTGCTGCTTCTTTTGCGGCAGTCCAAGAATGCTAGAATGGCACCACATTTTCGGAGCAGCCAACAAGAAGAATTCCGAGAAGTACGGGCTGATGGTGAGACTTTGCCATAACTGCCATAACGAGCCGCCGCATGGCGTGCATCACAATGCAGAACTTATGCGCTCATTGCGTAGACATGGGCAGATAGTATTTGAAGAAACGCACAGCCGGGAAGAATTCAGGAAGATATTTGGGAGGAACTACATTGAAGCTGATTAAAGATGTGAGAATGGAAGCCTTGCCGTATCACACCAACATTGTTATCCCGTGCGAGAGAGGACAAAACAAAGCGATAGAGCGTCTTTTGCAGGACATTAACTCCATTGACCCAAAGAAAGATTATGATATTTCTATCAAGCCGAAAAGGCGCAGAAGGTCGCTTGATGCAAACGCCTATTTATGGGTACTGATAGGAAAATTGGGAGAGAAGCTTAAAAAACCAGACATTGAAATTTATAGGGAGCAATTAAAGGACAATGGAGTGTTCGAGATTATCCCTATTAGAACGGATGCAATGGCACGCTGGATAGCGATATGGGGCAGTAAAGGTATTGGCTGGGTATGTGACGACTTGGGAGAGTGTAGAAATACGTCCGGTTATCACAATGTTAAATGCTATTACGGCAGCAGTACATACAACACAAAGGAAATGGCAAGGCTGATAGACTCTGTTGTTACCGAGTGTAAGGAACAAGGCATAGAAACTCTGCCGCCGGACGAGTTGGCACGCTTGAAATCAATGTGGGGTGATAAACCATGAGTGTGAATGGCTTTATCAAGCTGCACCGAAAAATGACTGAGTGGGGTTGGTATACGGACGCATCAACAAAGGTTGTCTTTCTGCATTTGCTCCTGACTGCAAATTATCAGGAGACAGAGTGGAAGGGAATAAAGATAAAGCCGGGACAGGTTGTTGTTGGACGAAAAAAACTTGCTCAAGATTTGGGGTTATCTGAGCGTCAGGTCAGAACAGCGTTAGAACACTTAAAATCGACCAACGAAGTGACCATTGAAGTGACCAACAAATTTTCAATTGTAACAATTGAAAATTGGGCAAAGTATCAACTTATCAACAACGACAATGACCAGCAGAACGACCAGCAACGTGACCAGCAACCGACCAACAAACGACCAGCAACCGACCAGCAACCGACCACATCTAAAGAAAGAAAAGAAAGTAAGAAGGAAAAGAAAGTAAAGAATATTAATAACCCCCCTATAATCCCCCCAGAGGGGAAAAGGGTTGTACCGCCTACCGTTGAGGAAGTGAGAGATTTCTGCCTCGAAAGGAATAACGGCATAGATGCGGAAGCCTTTGTAGATTTCTACCAGTCCAAAGGCTGGTATGTGGGGAAAAACAAAATGAAAGACTGGAAAGCGGCTGTGAGAACGTGGGAGCGCAGCAGGCGAAAACAAGAGTCTGACCGCAAAGCGGACTTTATGGACTTGTAGGAGGAACAATGGACAGAGAAGAAACAAAGAAGGTGCTCAAAATCTTGTCTACGGCTTATCCGAGATACTTCGCTGATATGAGCAAAGCGGACAAGATAGACCAGATAGACCTGTACGAGAGCATGTTTTCTGAATATCCGGTGGAAGTGGTCGTTGTGGCATTAAAGGCGTACATAAAAGACAATGAGTACCCGCCAAGCATTGCAGGATTGCAAAAGCAAATCAACCTGCTTTTGCCGAATCCCGCTGAGGACGCAATCGAACTTTGGAATGTGCTGGCGAAAACATGCAAGCACGGAAGCAGGGTAACGCAGGAAGAGTTTGACGCGCTGCCTGAGCCTATAAAGGCATGGTGCGGGGACGTGGCACAAATAAAGGAATTATCCCAGATGGACGCTGTGACATTTAACAGCGTGACGCGAGGGCAGTTTTTAAAGACCATACCGGTAATCGTGGAAAGGAAAAAAGCCTGCGATGCGCTGCCTGAGAGCGTCAGAATGATGATTGAAAACAGAGACGTAAAACAGATTGGAGGATTTTAACATGGACGAAAGAATTAAACAGATTGCAGACCACTACGGCTATGGTAAGCAGAAGATGCAGCTGATGGAAGAGATGGGGGAACTGATGCAGGCGGTGAGTAAGTTTGGACGGGCAGAAGAGAGACTTGAAAAATATAACGCAAAGCTGAATCTCATTGACGAACTTGTTGACGTGCAGATTATGATAGACCAGTTCCGGGAATTGTTTTACGTATCCCCTGAATATTTTGAGAGAAAATACAATCTCAAACTTGAACGGCAGATGAACCGCGTGAAGGAAGAAAAACCAGTCTGGGTAATTGATGCAGTCCATGATGTGGGAGGCGTAGAGCACAGTTGGCGAGTGCCAGAGGATAAAAAAATCCCTAAACGGGGAGACATCGTATATGTTCACGCAAAAGGACAGGTGAAGCCGGTCATTGTACAGAACATACGAAGACTTCCTAAAAAATACACGAAGGAGCTGAAAACGATGGTAGGTGATAAACTTGAACATCAAAATTGAATTATACAACGACAATTTTCAAAACTATAAGCGGTACGCCATTCCGAAAGCACAGCTTGTCATCGCAGATATTCCCTACAACATCGGCACAAACTTTTATGGGAGTAATCCGATGTGGTACAACAAAGGGGACAACAAGAACGGAGAAAGCAAGCTGGCAGGAAAGGCGGCATTTAACACAGACTTCAATTTCAACATTGCGGAGTATTTCCATTTTTGCAATCGGCTACTAAAAAAAGAGCCGAAGAAAAGCTCTGGAAGGGGGAAAAGTTCAGATGCGCCCTGTATGATTGTATTTTGCAGCTTTGAACAGATGCCGACGGTGATTGCATATGCTGAAAAGCATGGGTTTAAGCACTACACACCCCTTGTATTTATCAAGAATTACAGTCCGCAGGTGTTAAAGGCAAATATGAGAATCTGCGGGGCGACAGAATATGCATTGGTGCTTTATCGGGATAAGCTGCCGAAGTTTAGAAACGGTGTAAAGACAGACGACCAAGGAAAGAACATCCGAGGGAGCGGAAAAATGATATTCAATTGGTTTCCTTGGGAAAAAGACGGCAAAGAGATTCCAAAAGTACATCCGGCGCAAAAGCCTGTAAAACTGTTAAAGCGGCTTATAGAAATCTACACAGATGAAGGCGATGTGGTCATTGACCCATGCGCAGGAAGCGGTACAACGCTGAGGGCGGCGGCAGAACTGGGAAGAAAGGCGTATGGGTTTGAGGTTTCAAAAGAAATTTACAAGAAAGCACAGGAAGTAATCAAACCTAAAGAAGATGCACAGATATGCTTAGATATGGGGAGAGGTGATAAAAAATGAACAGCAGGAATAAAGGAGCCAGATTTGAGCGAGAACTTGCCAAAGTACTTAGAGGCTACGGATACGACTGTCGGAGAGGCCAGCAATTTTGTGGAGCAAACGGTGACGCTGATGTGGTAGGTCTTCCCGGAATCCACATCGAAGCGAAACACGTTGAGCGACTGAACATCTATGACGCAATGGCGCAGGCGATGAGAGATTGCCGGGCGGGAGAACTCCCAGCGGTGTTTCACCGGAAGAACTACTGTGAGACGCTTGTAACAATGCGGCTTAAAGACTGGATAGAGTTGTATCGGGAATGGGAGGCAGAAAATGATTTGGAAGCCAAAAAGATTTAGCAGGAAAAAGAATCTTGACAAAGTCCCGGAAGCGGCGAAAGAACTGGATAAACCAATTTGTGATGAAGTGCTTGAAATCTACGCTGATATCCGCTCATTGGGATTGGAAAGGGTGTGGTGAACATGAAACCAGAAAGTCCATGCAAAGACTGCGATAATCGCAAACTTGGCTGTCACAGCACATGTGAAGATTACATAGCCTTTGACAAGGCGAAAAAGGCATACAACGAGAAGATAAGCAAAGCTAGAGAGTCTAAATCCATTAGCTGGACGAAGTCGACTCGGAAGTTGATTAAAGGAGGCAAGGCATGACGGAAGTAGGAATAACAGGCGGGTACTTAACCACAGAAGAGGGAATGGAGTACACGAACATAATTTGCAGATTTACACAGGAGAAAAAGAGAGAGACCTTATCTTTGGAATCCGATGGGATATCTATCACCGTGAATTTTGAGGATATTGAAAAGATAGTGAAGAAAGCGAGGAAGAAATGAAAGCGTACAAAGGGTTTGATAAAGATTTAAAGTGCAGAGGTCACCAATATGAAATTGGAAAAACATACGAAGAGGAAAGCGCAGATATTTGTAATACAGGATATCATGCGTGCGAACGGCCACTAGATGTTTTCACATATTATCCTCCGGCGACATCAAGATACTGTGATGTAGAACTTGACGCAAACGAACAAAAAAGTGACGACAGCAAGCGAGTGGGAAAGCGTATCAAAATCGGTGCGGAAATTGGAATCACAGGGATTGTAAAAGCACAAATTGAGTATGTAAAAGAGCAAACAACGCGCGAACAGACAGCCGGAGACAGTGGAGCGGCAACAGCCGGATACAGAGGAGCGGCAACAGCCGGATACAGAGGAGCGGCAACAGCCGGAGACAGTGGAGCGGCAACAGCCGGAGACAGTGGAGCGGCAACAGCCGGAAACTATGGAGCGGCAACAGCCGGAGACTATGGAGCGGCAACAGCCGGAAACTATGGAGCGGCAACAGCCGGAGAC
>NZ_QWES01000033.1:0-1331 GCF_009936115.1 Anaerotruncus sp. 80 | reverse complement strand
GGAAATGATGTTGTTGAAAAAATTTTCCATATGCCTTCCCCTTATATATAGCTTATATAATTCTACCGTATCTAACTAAAAAATTCAAGGGAATTGGCACAAAAACCATGGTAAACTCATGAAATCTTAACAAAGTTTTCTATTCAAAAAGGACCGCCCAAACGGACAGTCCTAAAACATTTCCTTTATTAGTAAGTTGTCTCCAGCACACCATAGTTTCCATCTTTTCTGATGTAGACCACATTGACGCTGTCTGTTTCCATATCAAGGAAGACGAAGAAATTATGCTGCAGCATTTCCATCTCCAAAATTGCTTCCTCCACTGACATCGGCGAGAGCTCAAACTTCTTGGTTTTCACAACCTTTACTTCTTCCACTTCTTCCGGAAGTTCTGGCAGACTCTCAAATCTTACGGATTTGTTGTCGTTATAACGCTTCTGCAGCTTGCCTTTAAATCTTGCCATCTGGCTGGACAGCTTATCTACAACCTTATCAATTGCCTCATAGATATCATCCGAAACGTCTTCGCTTCTGAATACTGCCCCTTTGGCGTTGATAGTTGCCTCTATCTTGTCCTTGCCTCTCTCCTGAGATAATACCACTTTTACAGTAATGTCATCGGAGAAATATTTCCCAAGCTTATCAAATTTCCTCTCCAGTGTGTCCTGTAAATGCTTGTAAGTGTTAAAATTCTTACCTGTGATGTTTACCTTCATGTGATGACCTCCTTAGCCACTCCTCTGAGTCCGGCCTTTCAGCAGAAACGCCGAAAGCAAAGGTGATTTTCTTTAAAACCATTATAACATACTTTTCTGAAAAATCATATATCTTTTTTGTGCCAAGTCCGACTTTTTTCCTGAAATTATTCCTATGTCGATGAGGCTACCTATGCAGCTGCCGCCGCTGTCCCTTTTTCTACGCTTCGCTATGCTTTCCACCCTTCGGGCGAAAAGCATAGAAAAACGGCAACGTTCGCTTTGCTCTCTCCTCCGTTCTCTTCGTTCACTTCGCTGTCCCTTTTTCTACGCTTCGCTATACTTTCCGCCCTTTGGGCGAAAAGTATAGAAAAACGGCAACGTTCGCTTTGCTCTCTCCTCCGTTCTCTTCGTTCACTTCGCTGTCCCTTTTTCTACGCTTCGCTATACTTTCCGCCCTTTGGGCGAAAAGTATAGAAAAACGGCATTGCAGTTGTCTGGCTGACCTGGTCTTTGCCCCCACACTTGCCTTGACCGGGATTTTCCCGAGGACTTACATCTAAGCTACGCCATGATCACTGCCGCCTTGCGGATCAGCTTACGTGGATCCCTTTGCCCGTAACTGGCTTGGATTTT
>NZ_QWES01000032.1:0-16352 GCF_009936115.1 Anaerotruncus sp. 80 | reverse complement strand
TTTTTCTACGCTTCGCTATGCTTTCCACCCTTCGGGCGAAAAGCATAGAAAAACGGCAACGTTCGCTTTGCTCTCTCCTCCGTTCTCTTCGTTCACTTCGCTGTCCCTTTTTCTACGCTTCGCTATACTTTCCGCCCTTTGGGCGAAAAGTATAGAAAAACGGCAACGTTCGCTTTGCTCTCTCCTCCGTTCTCTTCGTTCACTTCGCTGTCCCTTTTTCTACGCTTCGCTATACTTTCCGCCCTTTGGGCGAAAAGTATAGAAAAACGGCATTGCAGTTGTCTGGCTGACCTGGTCTTTGCCCCCACACTTGCCTTGACCGGGATTTTCCCGAGGACTTACATCTAAGCTACGCCATGATCACTGCCGCCTTGCGGATCAGCTTACGTGGATCCCTTTGCCCGTAACTGGCTTGGATTTTCAACCACAGACCCAGACAACTGCAACGCCGTCTCTTCTTATTTTTTATTTTGCTGCAAATGCTAAAAAATACACGATTTCAGGCTGTGCGGAAAGCAGTGCCTCGTAGCAGGCATTCGCCGTACTTCCGGTCGTATAAAAATCATCAAGCAGCAGAATTTTCTTTTCCTTTAACAGTGTACCATATTTTTGGTTATATGCAAACTTTCCTTTTACATTTAATTGCCGCTCCGTAGGACTTAAGCCTCGCATAGGCTGGGTATTTCCAGTTCGCAAAAGAGCATCTTTCAGGCAAGGCTTTCCCAGCAGCCTCCCCAGGTGCTGCCCCATAAGCGCCGCATGATTAAAGCCCCTCTGCCGCTCCTTTTCGAAAAACATAGGAACCGGCACAATCATATCAAAGACAAGGCGTGCCAGATTCAGCCGATCCGCCATCATCTGCGCCAAATCCCGTGCAATGTACTTTTTCCCGTTATATTTTAGGGAGAAAATGAGCCTGCGTTCATAAAGACCATACTGGGTGCAGCGCAAAGACAAAAATGGAACCAATCCGCCAGCAACACCAGCTATGCCATCACCGCCTGCAAACTTAACTTTTTGCGGTGGCTGCCCATCCCATCTGATATGCGCCATGCAGTGGTCACATAAATGGTAAGTTCTGCTTTCATCAATGATATTGCCACAGCAGATACAGTAAAGTGCCGGTGGATACAGCAAATCCAGTCCTTTTGAGATCATTGCGCGGGCAGCGCCTGTTGCTGCATTTTTCAACCTATGCCCACCTCCAGCAACTCTTCTAATCTGTACCGAAGCCCGGAATAGCGCATTTTAATTCGGTTGTTGTCAATCATGGCATTCATCTTCTGTTCCCCGCCTACCAGCACGACTACCTGCTTGCCTCGAGTCACCGCCGTGTACAAAAGATTTCTAGTCGCCAACATCGGCGGAAACCAAGAGATAGGCATAACTACGATTGGAAATTCACTGCCCTGACTTTTGTGTACCGTAATGGCGTAAGCAAGTTCCAGTTCATCAAGCTGAGAAAATTCGTAGGTCACATACTTGTCCTCATCAAAGATGACTGTCATCTGATTGTATTCTTTGTCGATTTTTTCTATGAAACCCACATCGCCGTTAAAGACGCCTTGCCCCTCTGAAAAGTCTCGCCTCTTCTTCCAACCGATTTCGTAGTTGTTACGAATCTGCATAACTTTGTCGTTTTCGCGGAAAAGTTTATCGCCGAACTTCTTTTCTGTCAAATCTTCCCGCGGCGGATTCAAAGCCTCCTGCAGCACTTTATTCAACGCGATACAGCCAAGCGCGCCTTTTCGAACCGGCGTCAAAAGCTGAATATCCCGCACCGGCACAATGCCTTCATAATAAGCTGAAAGACGCTTTGTAATCAGCTGCACCAATAGATCCACAATCTGCTTTTCCGAAGCCCGCTCCATAAAGAAGAAATCCTTGTCCTTGCTGTTGACAAAAGGATATTCACCCTCGTTGATTCGATGGGCGTTTACTACAATCATACTTTCCTGCGCCTGACGAAAAATCTCTTTTAGCTTTACGGTATGGACGTACTCGCTTTCTATGATATCCCTAAGCACGTTGCCCGCGCCCACAGAAGGCAGCTGATCGTAGTCGCCTACCATAATTAGACGAGTACCCGGTTTAATCGCTTCAGTTAGCCCCTGCATTAAAAGCAGATCTATCATGGAAGCCTCGTCCACAATTACCACATCGTATTTCAACGGGTCTTCACTAGTTTTCCCAAAGCGCATAGTGTCCTCTTCCGAGGAGTAATAGTATTCCAAAAGACGGTGCACCGTAGAAGCATAGTGCCCGCTGGTTTCCGTAATTCTTTTTGCCGCCCTGCCAGTCGGCGCAGCGATTGCCACTTTAAACTGACTTTGCTCAAAGATATTGATCAGGGTATTGATAATAGTGGTCTTTCCTGTGCCGGGACCACCTGTAATGACTGAAATTCCGCTGGTCAAGGAACTTTTGACTGCACTGACTTGCTGAGCGGAAAGCTCAATTCCCGTCTGTCTCTGAGTCATGGAAATCATACTGTCGATGTCCACAGAAAGAGACTTAAGCCCCGCATTTTCAATAGCTGCCAAATTTCGACAAATCTTCTGTTCCGCCAAATAATAGACGTACAGATATACTACGGTCTGCCCTTTCAGTGTGTCCAGCTGAATCTCCCCTTCAAAAGCCATATCCACCATATTCTCATAAACCAACTGTCTGGACACGTCAAGAAGCTGTCCAACCCTTTCACAAAGCTCTTCCTGCGGCATATAAGTGTTTCCTTCTCCCGCAAAATAGCTAAGTCCGTACTTAATTCCGCTTCTGATTCTGAAAGGGCTTTCCGGTTCAATACCCATCTTTGCAGCGATATTATCCGCTTTGTGAAAGCCAATTCCGTACACCTCTTCCACCAGCCTGTAAGGATTTTCGCTAATCAGTTCCACGGCGTCGGCACCGTAAACTTTGTAGAGTTTCAGGGCGTACTCTGCAGAAACACCATATTCCTGAAAAAACATGGACACCTCCGCAAATTCCCTGTGGGCTGCAAATGCCTCAGCGATTGCTTCGGCTTTTTTCGGTCCGATTCCGCTGACAAGGGTCAATCTGTGCGGCTCCCTCTCCATAATTTCAAAAGTATCCTCGCCGAACTTTGCCACAATAGCAGACGCCATCTTTGGACCGATTCCTCTGATAACCCCGGAAGCAAGAAAGCCTTCAATACCTGCGATTCCAGTCGGCAGCACCTCTTCAAACTCAGAAAAAGCAAACTGCTCCCCATAAGTGGGATGCACCTTAAAGGTTCCCCGAAGCTTGTACCGGAAGCCCGGCGCACAAGAAGGAAGACTGCCGACCACAGTAAAGTATTCATCGTCAGTCTCCATGATGGCAATGGTATATCCGTTGTCCTCATTATGAAAAATAATTTCGGTGATAATCCCTTGCTTTTCTTCCATTATTTTACCCACTTAACGTATCTGGTCTTTGCCGCCAGTTTATTCTTCGAGTATTTCTTTGCATATTTCAACAGCACGTCTCTATGATTATTTGCAGGATTCTTATGTACCAGAGCAGCTACCTGCTCTAAAAGCTCCGCCGCTTTTTCTGCGGAATCGGTAATACCCGCCTCCATAATGTCATTGGCATCAATGACCAAATCCTCTACGAATACCGGTTCGTTGCCGGAAATGATCTTCTTCATCATGTAGTTTCTGGATTCAATTTTCAGGCTCGGCTGGTCGTAAACAATGCGCATAGCCTTAGATAGATTGTTCAGATAATTGTAACGTTCATTTCCATATTTAAACAGGAACTTTTTGAATTCCATGTCAGTGTTGAGAAAGTTAATATCAATAATACGTTCCACACCATCTTTCAAGTGTTCCTCCGTCTTCTTATCAAACTGCAATCTCTCAATGGCAGCCAGCGCCCGCTTCTTGGTAATCGCAGTATAGACAAGTCCCAGCCTTCTGGTTCTCACCGGCCTAGTTTTATCGATATTATCGCATACAGTCTTAAAAGCATTGGTGTCAGACATGGACATCCTGCCTGCCACATCTTCACCTAAAATTACTGCCATCAGGCCAGTTCCAGTCAGCATTTTCAGACCTTTTCCCGCATGATCCGATATCAGAAGATTTTCAAATTCCTCACGCACGGACGCTACATCGCCGCTGTCTGTCTGTGCAAGCAAAACTCGCCAGTGATTACCTATTGCTTCAAAGATGCTTTTGTGCAGGTCAAAATCCAGTTCCGCCGCAATTCTTACAGCCTCCAGCATATGAATCGGTTCTTTCTCAAAAACCTCCTCGCAGGATTCCACCGTCCGAATCAGCCTGGCTCGAATATCATCCCTGCCGCCATATGGGTCGACCAAAGTTCTTTCCGGATTATCCGCAATAGCGTTAACCGTAAACACCATCTCTTTCAGCGTCTCTTCAATGGTCCCCTCAAAGTTTCTGACATCAACAATACAGCCGTCGATGACAACAGGTTCGTCTTCATCCTTTGCCGGCACTTCATAGGTAAAATCCAGCCGTATTGACTGCTTCCCTTCGTCCAATAGCTGACAGTCTGGAAAAATTCTCTGCAAATCAGCAAGGGGCGCCTTTGTCAGCAAATCCCAGTCGTACACCTTTTCGCCCATGATTTGACCGCGAACACATTCCCCCGCTGCGTAGGTTTCAAAACCCTCTTTTTCCAGTGTCTTCAGTGTCCTCAGCACATCCTTGTCGAATTTAATCACTTCTGCGTTCCTCCATCTTCTGTGGGTTTATAAATTCTGCGATTATCCAGCGTCCAAATTCTATCGGAAAATTCGCCCGGCGCAACACCTCTAAGCGCATCCTCCATATCAAACATTCTGGCATCTAAAATATCTAAATAGTGCAGCACCTCCGCTTCCGGAAACAGGGGCTTCTTTGGACTTCCAAACTCCGGTTCGTAGTGATGGGCTAAAATCATATGTTCCAGCATCAGTGTTTTCTCTTCGCTAAAGCCGAGATCTCGGCAGGTTCGATCCAAAAACTTTACACCCTGCACGATATGCCCTAGCATCTGTCCCTCAAAGGAATATCCCGGTGACACCCCGTACTCATTGGACAGAATCTCATTAAGTTTTTCAATATCATGAAGGATTACACCAGTTGCCACCAAATCTCTATTCAAATTGATATAGACCTCGCAGACGCGAAGCCCTGTCATCAGCATTCTCTTTACGTGATACAAAAGACCGCCGTACTCTGCGTGATGATTCTTGGACGCTGCCGGATAGTACAGAAGTCTCTCTTTGTTTTCTGAAAGCACCTTGGTGCAAAGAGTCCGCAAATCTTTATCCTCCATAGATTCTGCCACAGAGTAAATGTAACTGTACATCTCTTCTGAGTCCTCTGGCGCAGCCTTAACATATTCAGATATTTCAAGGGCGTCCTCTGAGTTGGCAGCTCTGATTCTGCTGATTCTAAGCTGACTCTGCCCCTGCCACTCGGTAACCTGCGCTCTGACCTTAATCAGATCCCCCTCCTTCATGCCGGATAAGAGTTCCAGTTCATCATCCGGAATCTCCCATTTCTTGCCGTTTACCTCGCCGCTCTTGTCGCCCAGCACTACATCAAAGTACTGTTTCTTGTTAGCGCCAACCTTGATGTTGGCACTCTTTACCATAAAAAAATCTGTAATTTCGGATTGTCCTTTCAAATCCGCCGCATAAAATTGTTTCATTCAATCGTCTCCATCAAAAAAATCACTACACTAATTATATAACATTTGGTCCAATTAGTATAGTGATTAAATTGTGAAGAAATTTTCCCTTATATCGCTTTTTCAAGAGCCACTCTAGCTTTGAACAGGTCACCGTCGATAGTAAGTTCAAATTTTCCGTTCATCAGGCTGGTCAAATCTTTTGCAATCGCAAGGCCCAGCCCGCTTCCTTCCGTATTTCTGGACTCATCGCCCCGCTTAAACCGCTCCATCAGCTCGTCGGCGCTGATGTTCAGCTGTTCTTTGGACATGTTCTTAACGTCCAAATAAATCATGTTCTTTTCTTCTAAAATGTCAATGTAAACTCTGCTGGCCGGCAGTGCATATTTGCTCACATTGGTCAAAAGATTTTCTATGACTCTCCACAGAAGCTGACCGTCGGCCATCACGTAGATGGAATCCGCTTTATTGGTAAAAATCACGTCAAGATTGTTTTCGGACAGCCGTTCTTCCATCTCAGCCATTGCCTGATTGACAATCGAAGTCATTTCAATCTTCGCAATTTCCACAGGAATATTGCCGCTGGAAGCCTTTGCTGCCTCAAATAAATCTTCTGTGAGTTTCCGTAGCCTTCTTGTCTTCTCATCGATAATCTCCAGATACATCGGCGCATTTTCACTGTCCAGTCCTTCCGTCTTGAGTAAATCCACATAGGACACCATGGAAGTCAGCGGCGTGCGCAAATCGTGAGAAACGTTTGAAATCAAGTCAATTTTCATTCTCTGATTCTTCAGCTTATCCATCACGGCGATATTCATGGCTTCTGAAATTTCGTTAACACTCATGGCAAGACGATCAAGTTCTCCTCCATCCGTCACAGGGATTTTATAATCTAAATTGCCCCGCTTAATCTGATTGACTCCTTCTTTAACTTCGCAGTACTTCTTCACCCATTTAGGAATAAAGATAAAGATGAAAATCAATACCGGTATCATTCCCAGCCATGTCGCGGAAAGCAACACTGCCACGATGGCCGTAACCATGACTTTCCAGAACACTTCATCGCTGGCAGCAATTGCATCTGCAATATAGCAGACTAGCTTTCCGATAATGGTATGCCGCCAGAAAGATCTGGTCTTCAGTTTTTTAACAAGGGACTGCAGCAGTATGAGAAATACGCCCATCAGAAAGAGATTTCCAGCAATACAGAAGAACAACTCCAGCCATCTCGGCTCAAACTCTGAATTGTAAAAGTAAATATCACTGCTGAACTGCTCCATCTGCTCTTTGTTTAAGAGACCCAACGCATATTCCTGATACCAATCGCTGCCGCTGAGCCAATCAACATGAGGCATGCTCATCAGTGCGATGCCGCAAAAGGCAAGAGCACCAACCACAATCTGCACATCGGTAAATATCTTATCAAACCAGTTAAGTACCACACTTCCCATCGCATCTTTTCTGCCCACCTTAACAAGGGACACGATAATTGCTGCAAGGGCTATGATTACCACGCCGATTTCAATCATCCACAATGCCGATATATGCTCGTCTCCGCCGCGAATTTCAACATGCTGCCAATATGTCTCGCCATCTTCTCCTGTTGTCTCACCATACAGCCCATATTTAATATGGTAAACCAGCGCCAGCATACAGCCCACTAAAACAGCTGCTTCTGCGGCTATCACCGCAATTACAGAACTGATGCTGTACGTCAATGTTCTATAGCTTTTCAATTTTGTATCCAATTCCCCACACCACCTTCAAGTACTTTGGATTTTTAGGATTAATTTCTATTTTTTCTCTGATTCTTCTGATGTGGACTGCAACGGTATTTTCCGGATTATAAGCAGGTTCGTTCCAAACGTTCTCATAAATCTGCTCCATGGAAAACACTTTTCCCGCATTCTCCGTCAGAAGTTTTAAGATGCCGAACTCCGTCGGCGTCACGGTGACATACTCCCCATCTATGCGCACCGCCTTTTCATCGTCGTCCACTTCAAGTCCCCCTGTCTTGTAAACCCCGCTCTTTTTCTCCATACTTCCAAGATCCACATATCGTCTCAGCTGAGATTTTACTCTGGCAATCAGCTCAAGCGGATTAAAAGGTTTGGTGATATAATCGTCAGCGCCGACGTTTAACCCCGTGATTTTGTCGTAGTCCTCCGACTTTGCCGAAAGCATGATAATCGGAATATTCTTTTCCTCTCTGATTTTCATGGTTGCCTGCACCCCATCCATCTTCGGCATCATTACGTCCATGATAATCAAATGAAGCTGCTGATTTCTGGCATAATTCAAAGCCTCTATCCCATCAAAGGCTTTAAACACCGTATACCCCTCGTTCCTTAGATAAATCTCAATTGCTCCTGCGATTTCTTTATCATCGTCGCATACCAAAATATTCATCAAACCTTAACTCCTTTCGCTTACAACTATAGAATAGTCCTGAATTATTACAAAGCGCCCATGGCGTTTCTTACGATATTCTTAACAAATTGTAACAAGGCATTACGCGGTTGTCAATGCGCCATGCTTCCAGCATCACGGTAAACGCATGAAAAGTTGCGAACATTAAATTTTAGTACCTGTTCCGTATTTTTGCAAAAAAGGTATCAAAAATTAGGAGTCACTTTATACTAGCTAAAAGGTTTTGTGCAAATTAAACGAAATAGAAATGAAATTCTTCGTTCTTTTTTGTTTTCTAAGGGGCTATTTTCGTATAAGTCTTCCATTATCCAAAAGTTCATTCCTTATTTTCCATATAATAGATAAAATGTTTTGGATATTTTAGTACCTTTTTTGCAAAAAACTCTTAAAAGTACTAATGATGTGTTTCATGCGTTTGCCGTGTGTCTGCCTCTAATCAAACCAATCAAAAAAGCAGGTACACTATAATAGTATACCTGCAGAAATTCCGTGCCGTACTTGCGGTTAATCTCTATTCACAACAGCCTGCAGCACCTGATTAGCTACAGGACCGGCAACACTGCTGCCGTACCCGCCGTTTTCCACGCAGACAATAAAGGCATATGGATGTCCTTCGTTCTTTATAAAACCTGTAAACCATGCGTTGGGCTCACTGCCGTACATCTCGGCAGTGCCGGATTTTGCGTAAATATCAAGGCCCGGAAAATTGCTCTCGCCATAATTGGATACGACATTATTTTTCATCATGGAGCGCAGCTTTTCCGCCGTGGACTCGTCAATCATGCGTTCGGTATCCTCGCCTGACGGAAAGTTTGTATAAAGAATTCTAGGCACCGTGCCCACCCCGTCTCTTGCAATTGCGCTCATATAAACCAGCATGGAGCAAGGATTCAGTTCATCGTTATACTGCCCGATTCCCGCCCACGCCAGACTCAAATCATCGTTTTTGGGAAACTCAAAAGAGCCTTTCGCATTATGAATGCCGTCAATATCGTAGGAGTCCAAAAGCCCCAGTTTTTTCGTATAACTTGCCATGACAGTGCCGCCAATCCTCTGGGACAAATCCGCAAAGGCGCAGTTGCAGGATTTTGCCAGCGCCCCCTCAAAATCCACCGTCCCGTGGGCCTGAGTGCAGGTGATAGCCTCGTCTCTGATGTAGCTGACACCGCTGCAGGTATAGCTCCAATCCTCAAGTCCGCTAACATTTTCGATGGCAGCAGCGCAAGTCACCAACTTAAAGATGGATCCTGGAATCAGATTGGAAGACAGAAACTTGTTCAAATATACGCCCGACGTATCATCCGCTGCAATTTCCGGCGGATTAGCAGGGTCAAATCCCGGAGAACTTACCATACAGATAATTTCCCCCGTTTCATAATTATATACACCTACGGTGCCGTTTCTTCCGTTCAGAGCGTTATACGCAGCCTTTGACACTTCCGCGTCGATGGAAAGTTTCAGGTCGTTGCCGTTTCCCGTAATACTGTAGGTTCCGGTCAAAAGACTGTAGCCTACGATTTTGTCTCGAAAAGCACTCTGCGCTGCAGTTGCAATATTTCCATCCATATCCCCTACGGCATGAAGGGTCGCTCTGCGTGTCAGTTCATCGTCATTATATTTCATTCCATTTTTGGTATTCTCTACAAGGATGGTATCGTTTGCATCGTAAACCTTGCCAATTGCAAGCCTTCCCTCATAATACACGTGCTGGTTCGCGTAGAAAGTCGCCCATTCACCGCCATCTGTCACAAACTTAAATATGAAAATACATATGCCCAAAAACAGCGCTGCTGCAAGAGCAAGGCAAATGATACCTCTCTGCTCTAATTTCTTCATATCATATCCTCCTCTTCCGTCTCAGCCTTAAGGCCTTTGTCCGTCAGGCTGATTGCAATGCTGGCATTCTGCCTGGTGTCCGCCGCTTTAAGAAACGCCAGCATACCCCAGGAGCCAATCATACTGGTTCCTCCGTTAGAAACAAATGGAAAAGTCACACCGGTCATCGGCAATAAATCCACCGCACCGAAAACATTGAGCACCGTCTGAAACAGGAACATGGAAGTAGCCGCACAAGCTGCAATGGTGTAATAGGTGGACCTGCCTGCCAAGATAGAGCGCACCGCAAAAAGGGAAAGGGTGATGATAGAAATCACCGCAAGAATTGCAATAATTAGTCCCCACTCTTCTACCAACATACCGAAAACAAGGTCAGTGTCCGCAGCAAAAATGCTAGACAGCCAGCCTTTTCCGGCACCAACGCCGACAAAACCACCGCTTGCCGCCGCCGACATGGTTCTTGTCTGCTGCATACCCAGCCCGTCTGCAAACTCCCAGGCATGTCCCCATACCGAAAAGCGCTCCGCTATATATGCTTTGAACTTCAGCACCATCAGACCTCCAACAAAAGCTACACCTACCAGCAAAATCAGCTTGGTAAAATCTCCACTTCTAAGGAAAGAAATCACCAGGAAAGTGACGAAGAATATAATCGCCGTTCCAAAGTCCCCCATCAGCGCCAGGCAGCAAAAGCAGAAGCCTGAAAACAGCATAAATATAATAGAATTCTTTTTTTCAAAGAGCTTGTCCAAGGACGCCGCTCCCACCCAGATGAATGCAAGCTTAATCAGCTCCGACGGCTGGAAAGAAAATCCGCCAATTTCCACCCAGTTGGCAGCACCAAAGCGATCAGTAGCGAAGACCAAATTAAACAAAAGAAGTCCCGCCGCACCTATGTACATCAGCTTCTGAATGGCTTCCGTTCTCGTCAGATTCCTAAGGTAAGCACACATAAAGAAAAACAAAGCAAGCCCCATGGCAACCGCAATAAATTGCTTAAAAGCCGCTTCTGGAAATTTCGCAGCGGTCACCGAAAGACTCAAGGTAGATAAGAAAAAGGCGATAGTTTCCATTTCAAAACCTTTTCGCTTCATGGATCGAAGCAGAATTACATAAACCCACATAAGGATACAGATTCCAGCAAAAGCCATCGTAATAGAATGAAGATAGTTTTCTCCCAAAGCTATCTTCAGTTGTATCACTGTCATTACCTGAAAAATGCTCAGCGCAAACAAGGACGGCCACGGTAGCGGAATCACTGTGTCCGATTTTCTCATCTTTATATTATTGCGACGTTCCTCCAGGCTGATTGGAAACAATGTACACTGAGTCATGCCCACGCTGATGACATCGCCGGGGCGAACTTTGACTCTCTGATCCTTTCTGACGCGTCGCTCGTTGACATAGGCTCCGTTCTTGGATCCCAAATCACGATAAGTCCAGTTCCCCTTAGGGTCTCTGGTCAGTGTCCCATGGTTTCTGGAAACCCGTGGGTCTTCGATGTTGATATCGCAGCTTTTCGCCCTTCCAAGTACATTTTCCCAATGGGTAATGGGAAGATTTTCTCCCGTACTCAAATGTAAATAAGCCCAAACCTCCGACGGATTTTTGGACTTGAGAAGCGAGCGAATTGCCCGCATTAAAATAAAAATCGCAAGGGCAATAAAAACCCATCTGGCTACAGCAGTATAAATCAGTTCAAAACCGTAGTCAGATGCGAAAACTTCCTGAATTGTTTCCAGAATCCCTGCAAAAAACTCTCCAATGCTTTTAAAAATTCCCGAAATGATCGTCATAATCTGGCTAACCCCTCCATTTCTCTTTCTGGCAATAGTATATCACAGTCTTTTTCAGATGTAAAACCCCCCGTTGACAGCAAGAATCTGTCCTGTTATATAGGAAGCTTCTTCTGAGGCTAAAAACACAGCCGCCTTTGCCACCTCATCGGCGTCACCAATTTTTCCCATAGGGATTTCCTCTGTCAGCGCCTGCAGGGTATCCTCTCCGCAAATGCGACTCATATCGGTATCGATAACCCCCGGCGCAATGCAGTTGACTCTAACGCCAGAAGGTGCGACTTCCTTGGCAAGACTCTTTGCAAATCCGATAACTGCGGCCTTGGTAGTGGAATACGCCACTTCACAGGAGCCACCAGTCTGTCCCCAAACAGAGGAAATCATCACGATACTTCCCTGCTGCCTTTCTATCATGGTTGGAAGTATTTGGCTGGTCACTGAGATTGTTCCGTATAAGTTGGTATCCATAATCTCCTTCCACTGCTTCTGCGTTGTATCTGTGAACAGCCCCGTGATGCTAATTCCTGCATTACATATCAGCACATCGAAATAAGGCACTTCCAGATACATGCGGGCTGCCCGCACACCTTCGGAAACCTGCTGACTGTCAGATACATCGCAACAAATGCCTACAGCACCTGTCTCTTCGCTGACCCCCTTTGCTTTGTCATCTCTCTCTTTATAAAGGAAGGCAACTTTATATCCGCTCTCCGTAAACGCTCTTACCATAGCAGCGCCGATTCCCCTGGAGCCTCCCGTAATCAAAACCGATTTCATCTTGGACCTCTTTTCTGTTCTCATAAGTTTCATAGGCAAACCTGTTTCTTTGCAAAAAAACATTGGGACTTGCCCAATGTTTTTTCTTTGCTTATATTTCTGGCGCATAGTATTAACTATAATCTTAGAAACTAATTCCGAGATTCTCAGATTATTTTCATCTATATTCTACTACAACTTTTTCCACTTGTCAAAGAATTTTCAGATATTATTTCTGTTTTTTTGAAAATTTTTCCGGATTTTTCTTTTGAAACTTAAGTTTTTGCCTTTTAAGCAAAAAGTTCCATTTACAAAATGCTTGGTTGGTGTTAGAGTAGTCTAGTGAAAATTTTTATAGAATGATTGAGGTATTTATTATGACTAGCTATTACTTCCTTTTGGCCGTTGCCATTATCATTTTGTCAACGAAGTTTTTGGGCGGCCTTTCAGAAAAGGTTAACATGCCCCAGGTTGTGGGCGCGCTGGTTGCCGGTGTTATCCTCGGACCATCGGTACTTGGCGTTGTAACAGAAACCAATTTTCTTGCGGAAACCGCCGAAATCGGTGTTATTTTACTGATGTTTATGGCAGGTCTTGATACAGATATTAACGAAATCAAGAAAAACAGCGTTTCCATGCTGTGTATTGCAGCCATGGGTGTGATTCTGCCGCTCATCGGCGGCGCTGCCTGCTACTATTTCTATTTTCATGTAGATTCATCCGACTTTAATGAAGTCCTAAAGTGCGTATTCATGGGTGTCATTCTAACTGCAACTTCTGTAAGTATTACAGTAGAAGCACTCCGTGAAATGGGTAAGCTGAACGGTCCTGTTGGTAGTGCTATTCTGGGTGCTGCAGTGCTTGACGATATCATCGGTATCATCATTTTAACCATCGTATCCAGCCTGAAAGATCCGTCGGTAAGCATTATCTCCATTTTAATCAAAATCGCACTATATATCGTTCTCATGGCTGTGCTTGCCGTTATTCTTAAAACTGCCAGACCAAAAGTTGACGATTTAAAAGACAAACGCAGAGTTTGCATCTACGTAATGGCGCTCATTCTGCTCGTCGCATTTATTACAGAACAGTATTTTGGAATCGCTGATATCACTGGTGCATACCTGCTGGGGCTTTTAATGTCTACCTTTGAGATTAAATCCTATATTGCAAAAAAACTTACCGTTCCAAGCTATCTCTTTTTCTCTCCGATCTTCTTCGCAAGTATCGGAATCAAAACAGAGCTTTCCGGTATGACAATATCCATGTTGATTTTCTCTGTGCTGCTCCTTCTTGTAGCTGTTCTGACAAAGATTCTCGGCTGCGGACTGGGTGCACGAATCTGCAAATTTAGCACCAGCGATTCTTTCCATATTGGTATCGGCATGGTGTCCAGAGGTGAAGTCGCACTGATTGTTGCACAGAAAGGCTACAACATGGGACTTCTCAGCGGCTATTTATTCTCACCAATCGTATTGGTAGTTATCGTTACTACCATTATTACGCCGGTGCTTTTGAAAAAATTCATGAAATAACACCTTAATTACTGTAAATGCTGCAAAGCCCGCTGGGTACATCCCCTGCGGGCTTTGCTATTGTAATTGTATTTTTAAAAAAACATGTGGAATTTTGTCTAAAAACGTCAAAACTTGAAACTTTTTTGCCCTGTGACGTACTCTATTATTATGTAACACTTTTTAGAATTTAATAGGAGGACTATACCACATGGACAAAAAAATGCAGCAGTGTATAGCGAATAATTTAAGGTATCTCAGGGATTATTATGACTACACACAGGAAGACGTAGCCGCCCTTTTACATATTTCTCGTACGACTTACGGAATACTGGAAAGCGGAACTAAAAATATGCGCACAGATTTACTTGTAAGACTGGCACGGGTTTATCAGGTGCCTGTCGACCTTCTCATGGAACAAAACTACGAAAAGTTTGCAAGGAGTGTCGCCCTTTCCGATGCTCATAATTCCGATGTATCAGAACTGCTGTACCTATATCGTAAGCTTTCCCCCTTCTCCCAAGGCTGTCTCATTGAAAAAGCAGCCATTCTGCTGATGGACGAGAAAGTAAAATAAGAGCCAATAGAAAACAACCGGGTGAAGGTGGTGGTAATCTGCCAAATCCGGTTGTTTTCTATTACTCTCTATTTTTTCTTTGGCAGCGCAAGTATCATTACGAGGGTGGAAACTGCCATAACTGCTGCCAGAATGCCCAGCAGCGGAAACGCTGTCGTCTCTGACTGATTTACCCCTAATACAATCAGAT
The DNA here is from genome assembly GCF_009936115.1 of Anaerotruncus sp. 80. Taxonomy (NCBI): domain Bacteria; kingdom Bacillati; phylum Bacillota; class Clostridia; order Eubacteriales; family Oscillospiraceae; genus Anaerotruncus; species Anaerotruncus sp. 80. The sequence goes on along the minus strand of NZ_QWES01000032.1, from coordinate 1,604 downwards.
AGCAAAGCCCCAATATCCCGCTGATTAAATTGACGGTCAGCGCACCACAAGCCAGCTTGCTGTGATTTCTCATCCTTATCAATCCCCCTTTGTACCTACATTATATAATCCGTCTGTTTCCCTTTCCATAGCTGCCGCTTACAATCCCCTTACAAAATCGTAAGTTTCGACATTTTTTATCATAGAAAGGGGTTTATTTACAGCAAAAAATCCTGTATAATAAATTTTAATGCAGAAAACCGATAAAAGGTCTCTGTAAAGAATACAACTTATAGCAGAAAGGAAACGCTATGCGATATCAACCACCTTATTTTGATTTTGAGATTTGCGGAGTAAAGAGAAAACTTCCTTTTGTAAAGATAAAAGAAGACATGGCTCTTGCCAGCTTTTGTATCGTTTCTGATACAGAGCTGGTACAGGCTGTTGCGCCTGAACTTGCAAAAAAACTGCCGGAATTTGATGTACTTTTAACTGCTGAAGCTAAAGGAATCATTCTAACCTATGAGCTCAGCAGAATTCTAGGTCACAAGGACTTTGTCGTAGCAAGGAAAAGCAACAAACCATATATGCAGAATGTGCTGGAAGCCAATGTTTACTCCATCACCACCCAGAAAAAACAGACCCTTTACATGGACGGTTGCGATGTAGATAAGATTCGCGGCAAGAGAGTTGCGATTATAGACGACGTCATTGCTACCGGGGAATCGCTGAACGCACTGGAAACTTTGGCAAAGGAAGCTGGAGCCGAAATCGTGTGCCGTGCAGCAGTTCTTGCTGAGCTTGACTCGGTTTACAGAGATGATATCATCTTCTTAAAAGAACACTATGTCTTTACACCAAACGAAGACGGCACCTTTACCCCGATTGAAAGCCCTATGAAAAAAGCAGCAAAAGCAAAAGAAGCAGAAACTGAAATTTCAGTTTCCACATTCCGAAACTAAATGATTAACGGATAATTAAAAGACGTGTATCGGTGAATCTTGTGCGCGTCTTTTTATTGTCTGAGGACAACAAGATTCCCACGCACCCGTTTGAAGCAGTAAGTCCTAGGTTTGTGTACGGGAGTAAGCTTAACAAAAAGAGAATGGGGATATGTCGATGATTTGCGCGCCATATTTGACCTTGATTTCTGTATACATGGCGCAGACCTGTGAAAAAGTGCCATATATAAAAGCTTTTTAAGAAAAAATGGCGGCTGCAGAAAGAAATGCAGACAGAAAGTCGGAAAAACTTTGGCACTCTACAGTAAAATATCAAAAAGGTAGGTATCAGGCAGCAGGTGCGCGCCAGTTTTTCAGAAAATGAATTCAAATATGGCGTTTGGCGAGTGGCTGGCGCCATGTATACAAAAAAACGCTTAGAATATGGCGTTTTCCAGGGAGTGAACGCCAGATATACAAAAAAATCCTGAGATTATGGCGCGCCGGTTTCTCCGCAGCATGAACTGCCGCATACCAAATCCCAGCATTTGACCTGAATCCTTTTTCGCTCTAATACTACTTTTACGGCAAAGAGACTGTCTACGCTTGATATGCTCCCTTCTAGGTAGACAAGTGAAAAAATAAAAACTTGTTATCTGGAAGGGAGCATTAGTATGTCTAGAA
>NZ_QWES01000031.1:0-43635 GCF_009936115.1 Anaerotruncus sp. 80 | reverse complement strand
TGGCCAATGGTTCCGATATTGATATGCGGTTTGGTTCTCTCAAATTTTGCTTTTGCCATTTTTGTTTTCCTCCTAATTGTATAACGTTATTTTTTAGAAAGGCGGACTTGGGCGTCCCCAAATCTGCTTATTGGGTTTTGCTCAAACCTAAAAAATATTTTAGCATAGTTTTCTGTAGTTTACAAGTCATTTCCATGGTAAAACTGCGGTAAAACCAAAGCAATCTGCCAATGAATACAGCTGCATCAAAAAAGGACGTTTTACATACGTCCTTTTTCACTGTAGCTCTACTTGCGTCTATTCTATTTCCGTTTATAGATTAGTGCTGCACAGCCAGTCCCTGCTGCTGCCAGAATCATCATCCATACTGCCAGCCACAAAAATGCGTCATCTCCGGTCTTTGGGGAACTGTTCTTTGCAGTACCGTTGTCATTCTTCTTTTCAGTTTTATTCGGTTTATCAGCCTTTGGAGTATCAGGCTCGTCAATATCAATGCCAGGTGCTAAAGGTACATCCGGCTCATCAATATCCACATCGCCAGGATCGTCTGGATTTTCTTCTCCCGGATTTGGATCAAGGGGAACATCCGGATCCTCAATTTCTGTCGGCGGCGTTACCGGAATATAGGTACTCCGGTACTGCGCTGTGACGGTCAGATCCTCCTGTACATTGGTAAATTCTTTATCCCATCCCGTAAAGCGGTAGCCGCTGCGCACAGGATCTTCAGGAGCTGCTGCATCCTGACCGGCGAGCACTTCTTCACTCTTTAAAACGTTGCCGTTATAATCCACAAAGGTTACAGTAAAGCAATCTGTATATCTCGGTGTAACATAAATATCACCCTGACGGAATCTCAGGCTGGAAGCATCGCTTTCGTCAACCTTTTCAGTACCGCTGTTCACCCACTGCACATCAAAATCATCTTTCTTTGTGGAAAGGGTATAATCCAGTCCAACTTCCCGCGAATCCAGCTTCGAAGTCTGAATCTGACTCATCGTCTGGTCATACTGATAAGTCTGCAGATTGAGACTTGTAATCTTTTTGCCTTCTACATCAAAACGATTTCCTAAAAGTTCTGCAAATCTGATTTCATTATCCTCATGATAATAATCGTATGCAGCAACTCTCACCCACGTACTCTGTGCCGCATCCCAAACATTTACAGTAAAGAGAGTTGGCTGGTAAAAGATTTCTTTAGAAGACACGTTGTTTCGTCCCACATTAAAAACAATATATCGATTTGAATAATCAGTTTTATCCGGACTGTCTGTAATTCCCGTTTTAATATATCCGCCCACTTCCATCGGCGCAAAGTTTTCCTGCGCACGTACATAGATTTTCAAATCTGTATTTTGTTTTGTCAGATAGGTTCTTGAACCTGTCAGGCGGAAAGATTCTGGCTTTACTGTAGCTCATAGCCAAGATAGCCGGTCTTGTAGTTTGCTCTGTGCTCCACATTGGCAAAACGATAATCCTTCAGATAAGTGGATTCTTTCTCTCCCTGAGGAACCGCCGCCGCAAAAACGAGTACAGGCACAGAATAGTAAGAATCCTGGGAATCCAATCGTGCACCGACAATCCCTGAGCTTGCGTCAGCCTCGTTTCTTGCTCTGAAAGTCAAAGTACCGATTCCGTTTTCATCTACTGTATATTTGTTATCATTGGCAGTCGATCCGACCAGTCTCGGCACCTGCGCAATCCAATTTCCCGATCCGGGCCTACTCTCTCTGTCTGGCAAAGCGGCAGGCAGCACATATCCTTCATCTGCCTGCAAGGTCAGTGTAACCTGCAGACCATCAAACTTATAATCAGTAACCTGTACGTTCCATCCATCAAAATGCAGCCGCGCATAGGTTCCAAAGGTTTTTTCATCTGTGTAATCCGGCGCAATTACATTGTCTCCGTTTAATTCCGCCTCCATTGCATCTACGTAATCATTGTAATTATCTCTTGTAATTTTTTCATTGGAAATCGAAGGGCTTTCTCCATCCGAAATCTCTGCTGCTGCAAAACTCAGCTGCAGTGACATTGCAATCATGAGTGCCATAATCAAGCAGCTAAACTTTTTTAATGTTTTCATATTTTCTTCCTTTCTCCTATAAAGCCCTTATTCTTTTCATTGTTGATTTCACTGCAGCCGCAGCACACCGGCAATTCAACTGCATGAAATTATAATATTAACTCAGTGGACTTATCATATCATGATTTAGGTTAGATTCTTGTTATATTTTGTCACCTACTCCCAAAAATTTCAATTCCTTTAATAAACAAAATATTTCTTTTATCATGCTAACTGCATTTAAGCCGCGCTAAGCCGCGTTTAGGATAGCTTCAAAATATATTTACATTTATTTTTGTATTCATTTTTTAGCATTATTTTTTGAATACATACAAATCATATCACAGCGAATACAATTATGTAAAGAAAGGATTTGAATTATGGCAAAATTTATTCCACAGAAACAAGATAAAGAAGTAATTTCCATACGGCTTACCTCTGACCTATTAAAATCCATCGATGAAAATGCAGGAAAGGCAGACCTAAGCAGAAATGAATTCATCAATCAGTGCATCATCTTCGCCCTGCAAAATATAGAATTTGAGAATTAAATGAGTACCTGAGAAGTAACAATGAAGCTGAAACCTCGCCCTTTTCTGATTCTCTGCAATTTACAAGAGGCAATCTTTCATCACACAAAAACAAAAGACGCTGGAATTCCAACGTCTTCTATACTTGGAGCTGTTGAGCAGATTCGAACTGCCGAACCTCTTCCTTACCAAGGAAGTGCTCTACCTACTGCGTCGCTCCGCTCCGCTGGTTGAACGCGAAAACGTTAAAATTCCAATAGTATTGTTCAATCTTTTAGTTTTAAAGCGCATGATTTATTACTAATTAGACCGCTTCCCTTTTCTATTTTAATTATATCATATTTTTGAGCAAAATTCAATCCAATTTCCGTTGGTTTTTCAACGTTTTATAAAGGTTTTACAACATTTTTTAACATACCAGAATATCCTTTTAACATCTTTCAACATCTTCCATACATCTCTTTACATCTACTCACCTAAAGCAAAGTCATTTCAATAAACATAAATATTTTATTATACCATATAAATAATTTTTTTGCAAAATTTGCAACTGTAATTTTAGTTTGCTATGATATATTCAGAAATTGAGAAACACAAAATTTCAAAGATATAATTAGGGTTGCGACCGAACGCTACGCCACAGAGATGGCAGAAAGGAAGAAGAAAATGAAAGCAGTTATTATGAATTACACAAACAACACTATTGAAGTCTCCAGCGCATTTTACAAGAAAGCCTGCAAGTACGGCTCTCCAGAATACAAAATATTAAAAGACGCAAAAAAAGACGAGCCTGACTTCATCGTTACAATCAAGCAGACCACAAAAAAGACATATAACAAACTCACCTTTGAAGCTATGATTGCTCATATCAAGCTGATAGAAGTAAATGAAGAGGAAAGAAATAAAGCATTAAATGAGTTTGAAGAAATCAAGACCTACTCTGCCGCAAGAGGTTCCTCTTATCCCTTCACCAAGAAATGGTTCTTAAGCAAATATAAAGAGTCATACAATAACGTTTTGGACATGGCAGAATAAAACAGACAACAAATACCACTATATTATAAATGTAAAAAGAAAGGAATTAAAAAATGAATAATAAGAATTATAAAATCAATTTTACCGCAAAGACAATTACTATTTCTAAGAATTTCTGCAAATTGGCGCAAAACCCTGCCAATGAAGAATATAACTTGTTAGTAAAAATCAGAGAAGATTTCAAAGACTTTAGAATCATCACAGAAACTACAAGGACGAGAAAAAAAAATAAGCAAATCACCTATGACAAGATGGTAAAGTATATCTCCTGCCAGCCGGATTCTACAATTCTCTTGAAGAGGTTTGCAGAGGTTAGAGAACTGTCAAAAGGGACATCTTCCCCATATGCTTTCGTCAAGAACTGGTTTAATGCAACTTTCCCAGCCTATGAAGAACTCCCACAATTTGACGAAAAAGGCAATCTGATTCCGCAATATGACCTTACCGCCGCCGACCGCATTTTAAGGGAAGTAACCGCAAATGCCGCATAAGAAAAAGAAAAGGTATGACTACAAAAGTAGCCACGCCTTTTCTGCGTTTTTGAATCATATGTTAATCGTCAGATTTCCTAATCCTTTCAAAAGTTCTTTATAAATTGCGTCAGAAACTATCTTTCTACATTTGCTACTGCTAAAGATATCCCTACCATCATCAAAAGCAATATTTACTGCTGTTTCAATATCGTACTGTAGCCCTCGCAATATATTCTTTATCGACGCTTTATAAATCTGTAATACCATCTGCGGCACAAGTGCCTTTATTTGCTGTTCAGCGACTTCTGCGGCTATCTGCCGCATTTCTTCCCTATGTTCGCTACCTCTGCCACCGTGTCCGTCCATTGCACCATTTGGAAAATATCCTGTTTTTCCATTTCCAATATCTCCAAAACTCCCTCTATAACGCTTGCTCATATTCTGTTCTCCTTGATACTTAAGCTATCGGGATACATTCTGGGAAAAGAGCAAATTTTTTAAAACGAAACTGCCCTATCCTGCAACATATACCCCATGAAAAATTTCTATAATCTCGCTTCTTCTCGTCCTTCTTAGAACCCTAAGTCTTTTGCCGTCACTATATCTCCATTACTATTTTCTTTATCCTCTTGAGAAGTAGAATAGAAATCAGAATGAGAAAAAGAATGTGAATGAGAAAGATAATTGCGCCCTGTTTCTATACTGCTTGTTGCGGTATCTGCGGTATCGTCATCAAAAAAATATTCTTCTGGTGGCAAAATGTTTAAACCATACTCCTTGATTCTTCTTTGAATCGTATCTACTGAACAATTAAATATCTCTGCAATTTTAGCCTGCGTCATTCCCTGTCTCAAATAATTTTCAAGGTCTTCTTTTGGAATATTGATTTTCTTTCGATAGTTTGACTTGGCGCTATCAATACTCGCTATCACATTATCAAGACCATAAAGCCATACCTCATCTTCTTCATCTGGCACTACTCCATATAACCCATACTGCATCACCGCATCTATATAGCGGTTCGCGCCCTCTAACTTCTCTGCTTTTAAAAGCCGCTCAAACTGCGCATATACGCTTTCGTATAGTACAAAACTCTGTTTGTAACTCATTTTTATTTCTCCTTTTGATGTATTTGAAGAGAATAAAAAAGAAACGTGCGACAAGTAGTGGATTGCCGTACGTTTCACATATATCTATAACGGCTGAGCCGTAGAAAAGAAATTTAATTTAATATATTATATCTATATATATGTGAGTATTTGGGGCGACCCCCTCCACTAATTTCAGGCGGTAAAAGCACCGAAAATTTTAAAGTCAATTCCTTCGCGGTAAAATTGCACCTGCCGCAGTTTCTTCTTTATTCACTTTCTATAAATATTATATATGGATTTTAAAAGACTCTCAAATTTTGAAGCGGGTGGAAATTCAGATAAAAAAATCCACACAGCCACCGCCATGTGGATTAATTCCCGATGAAGTTAAAGTGCAGATGATGTGCTTACATCACCATAAATCTCAATCGTATAGTCATCAATCAAGTTAATAGAAGAATCTAAATAACCCTCTGGAAAAACTGATTTTTGAAGTTTTATTCTATCTCCTACTCGAACTTTATCTGTGGTAAATCTCCCTGAGTCCACCACATATCCTTTTGAATCATATACTCTATAGTTTATTCTTCCATATCCTTCCGTTTTAGTTCCCCCATAACTACTTGGTAAAATGCCAGTACAAACTCCCTCAATATTTATCCTGAGAAGACTTCCTTTGTATTCAAGCTTTCCATTTAAGGAATCCACGCGAAAAATTACACCCGAATTGCTTATACAGGCACAAGGCAGTGGAGTTATACAAGTTACACTACCAGTTTTAGGCGGTATATATACATGTATTTTACATGAATACATCTTTCCTTTATATTCAGCCCATACTTTTGTATCTCCCCCTGCAATACCATTCACCTTACCATCACTGGATACAGTTGCTATATTTTCATTTTCACTCCAAAAGTCAACCTTTTGAGGAGAGATTTCTTCTTCTGGAAGATATTTGCACAATTTTACAACTTTACTTTTTCCAACATCAATAGTATATTGAGAATACTTAAACCTATAATCTGTCACCGTGACCCTAAAAGTATACGTTCTTCCTTTATAAGTTGCCTTTAACTTTGCTGTACCATGATATTTTGCTGTAATTTTTCCAGTTGATGAAATTGTAGCTACCCGCGTATAACAACTTTTCCATTTGACTTTAGTTGATTTCACAGTTTTTCCATTTGACAAAATAAGCTTTTGCTGATATGTATCACCTGCCTCTAACGAAATCGCCTTTTTCTTCAAATGCGTTTTACTTGCCGCAAAAGTTTCATCTGTAACAAATGCCGTCATTAAAGTCAAAAGCAATGCCAGAATAACAGAAATTGTTATACTTCTCTTAATTACATCTTTCATTTTCATTTCTCCTTTATTTATTTCTTCTTTATAGGTCGTGGACATTTTGCATCTTTGGGAATACGCCAAGGGCTACCTGGTGCATCTTGGTCAACACCTGTAATCTTTTTCTCTCTACACCATTTCCTTATGGTGGCTTCTGAATAACCCCATTTTTCTGCCATTACTTTTACACCAACCGAATCACTCATTCAAAAAACTCATCCTTTCTTTTTTCAAACTTCTTCAATGCTTTCTCCAGTTCCTTTAGCTTCCCCGCTTTTTTCCAGTTATCCCTTTCCAAAGCAACACTTCCCACTACGAGAAATGCGCAAAGACATACAATTAAGTACGACACAACACGCACTATCCCCGGAATGATACTTCCGAAAAACAAGAAAGCGCCTGCTCCAACCAGCGCACAATAAAACACACCATCTATGTTAGTTTTTTTCATTTCCAACCCTGCAACATTGTCTATTTCCCTAAGTTCAGGAATTTCAGTTATACACTGCGTATATACTTTTGGTTTTTCTAGCCTTAATGCAAATAGCTCCCGTGACTGCATCTGAATTTCTTCATATTTTGAAAATTCCGTTCCCTCTCTTTCTCTAGTAAGTATTTTATCAATTATATCAATTCGCTTTTGCGCCAGCCTACCCCACCTTGACTTCGCCATTATCCAGTCCCGTTCTTCCTCTAACTTTTCTTTTTCCAAGGAATGTTCCTGCCAAAATGAAGTAGTCCGCATTTTTCTATATGCTGCTTCTTCTTGTTCCTTTTTCGCTTTCTCAGCAAGTTCTGCTGCTTTGGCACTATCCTCTTTCCATTTTTCTTTAGCTAAAAAAGCTTTGTACTTCGGGTCTTCCGTATCAGCTTCCCATAGAAAATTAATTATGACGTGATACTGTGAAAACTCCGTAATCCCAGCAGCTCTTTTGGTTCTCTCAATATGAATTACTCTCTTACCCTGTGAATTTAGACTTTGTATAGCTTCACTCTCAAATGCGTCAACAAATGTGCGTTCAGTTCCTTTTACTAAAATCGGAACTTCTCTGCTATCCTTTCCTTGAACAATTGCCATAAGCACTCCTCCATTTCCTAGTATCCGTTCTAAAATTCACTTTCCAAAAGTTTCTGTGTTACTTTACAACTAATATTAGATTTCCCTATAAAGTCCACTTTTTCAATATATCCCTCTTGCTCCATATACTTCACCAATTCTGCGCGCTTCTCACTACGAACGTCAAGAGAAACAGAAACTAAAAATCCGTCAGTAGTTTCTTCCGCCTTTTCTTTTATCTTTTTTAATACTTTCATATAGTCTTCATTCATATCGATTTATCCTTTCTTTTATTCATTCCGATTTATCCTTATTATATTCCAGCTTATGACTTGTGTCAACAGTCATAATACTTGTTTTACAAGGTTTATTCCATTTAAAAAACACCATAAAATTATAACGAGGTGAATAGAATGAACAAAACCTATATCAAAAGCTATAAAAATTTAGGATTGAATATCGCATTTTATCGAAAAAAGCAAGGATTAACTCAACTACAGCTTGCGGAACTGTTAGACATTGACCGCAGCCATATGAGCGCTATAGAGTTAGCAACCGTTGGCGTCTCTTTAGATGTCATTTTTAAGCTTTGCGAAGTTTTAGAGATTACACCGAAAGAATTATTTGATTTTAGAGATTAATTTGAAGAGGTACATATTATGAAATCTGACAACCAAAAAGCTCGGCTTTTCGCCGTCTATCAAATTCTAAAGAAATACACTGATGAAACTCATGGACTTAGTATGCGCGAAATCCTGCACCACTTAGAAAGGGATTATGATATTCACAGCACGCGCCAAACTGTTACCAGTGATTTTGCACTTTTGGAATATCCTTTAAATATTGATTTAGATTCTACCTTTGATACTCCCCAAAGGCATTTTTTATCTTCGCGCATTTTAGAGTATAAAGATTTTATAGATGTTCATATATGTTAAAAGATGTTAAAAAATGAAGAGGGAAGTTCAAAGTTCTTCCCTCTTCGTTCTATTTTGTATTGAGTTCTTCAGCTATGAAGATTCCATCTCTAACGCCCTCTTTATAGGCGCAAGTTACCAGACGGTTTAAAGCTTCCAACTCCACTTCATTCATACCCTCTGCTACATCTTCATACTCCCACTTTGTCATATATCCGTAAAGTTCAGTGTTCTTACAAATATCAGGCTTATCTATCATTGTACTTCCTCCTCATCAATATCCCTTAACGCTTTATTCGTTTTCCTTCTCTTTGTATCTGGGCTAGTGGGGAAAGCTGTTCATAGTTGTTTGCAATATCAGAATCAAATATAGCGCAATAATGTTTTGTCATCTTTAAAGTCGAATGTCCAAGTATTTTTTGAAGGGTGAAAGCATCTCCTCCGCAATCTATCAAATACTTTCTCGCGAAAGTATGCCTGAATAAATGAATACTCGTTTTCTTTACTCCTCTTGAATTGTTATAATGCACTATAGCCAGACGCAAAGCATTGTCTGTGAGTTGCTCGCCATATTGATTGCAAAATAGATAATCAGATAGCTTCCCTTTTCTGATTGCCATATACTCCGAAAGAATTGAACACATCACATTGCAAAGTGGAATAATCTGTACTTTTTTATTCTTCGTGTGCCTGAAATTAACTTGCTTTGCCGCTATATCCACATCTTCATTTCGTATATTTCTTATCGTCGCCGCACGGCAACCGCTATTCATAAGAAAATTTATAATTACCCAATTTCTATATTCACAAAAGCCACTCTCTTTCTTCGGTTTTTTTAAGAGTTTTTCCAGTTCTTCATCTGTATAAGTCGGCTTGATTGTTTCAATTTCCTTTACACCTTCTATGCTTAGTCCACTAATACCTTCTTGATTACACCAGTTCAAAAAAGTTTTCATGACTCTAACATAACTGCTGACACTATTTTGCGCCAGTCCTGCTTCTCGCATGGATACCACCATTTTATTCAGTTTCGCTTTTGTTAATTCGCTTAAAGGCTCTTCAATGTCTAAATGCTTTGAAATACTCTGTAAATGCTCATAATATTTCTTAATTGTAACACCAGCTCGACCTTTTGCCTTTGCTGATAAAACAAAGTCGTCAAAAACTTTTTTTATTGACTTTTCAGCAACATCATTCATCATAATTTTTTTCATAGTTAAACCGCTTCCTTTCCAAATTTTCCACATTTACGGAAGCGGTCTTTCTTCATCACACAAAAACAAAAGACGCTGGAATTCCAACGTCTTCTATACTTGGAGCTGTTGAGCAGATTCGAACTGCCGAACCTCTTCCTTACCAAGGAAGTGCTCTACCTACTGAGCTACAACAGCATACCAATCGTTCTATATATTACTATATTTTCGGCTCTTTGTCAATGGCAAATTTACAAATCTTCACCGCGGTCATGAAAATCGATAAAAAGCGGTTGCGCACAAGGTTTTATGCCTTTGCTACGTATAAAGCCTTTCTTCCCGCTTTCTCCAATTCAATTTTCTAAAAATCGCTGTATCTTTTTCTTGATTCGCTGAATAGCATTGTCCACTGTCTTAGTAGAGCGGTGCAGATGCCCCGCAATTTCCCTATACTCTTCTCCTTTGAGCATATGGTTCCACACCTTTTTTTCCAGAGGACTAAAAATATCATGCTCGTTGGCTTTCAGAAAATCTACAACTTCTCTCATCAGCATCATCGCTTCTGGGTCCGTGTCTGCGCTATTTGCCGCAAGTCGCTCTGACAAAGCGGCTGCTTCCCCATTTTCAGCATTCTCCGCCTGAGAGTTCGGGGACACAGACTCATTGAGAATCTGATGTTTCTGACGATTCGCCGCTTTAATTGCAGTAATAATCTGGCGATTGACGCAAAGCTCCGCAAAGGTACGAAAAGAAGCTGCCTGGGTCTCGTCATAGTCACGAATCGCTTTAAAAATCCCAATCATACCTTCCTGCACTACATCCTCTATATCACCGCCAGCAATAAAATAAGTCTTGGACTTCATCTTGGCAAGTTCTTTATACTTGTCAATGAGATATTCATAAGCAGTACTACTTCCCTCCTGCGCCATTTTTACAATGGATTCATCGGTAAGGATATTTAAATCTTTATTATTTTCCATCTCTCTGTCTGCGCACCTCATATAGCAAAACTGCCGCCGCATTGGAGGCGTTCAAAGAAGTGATATTTCCAACCATCGGCATGGAAACTGTAAAATCACACTTCTTTTTAACCAGCGGGCTAATGCCAGCCCCCTCACTTCCAATCACGATTGCAAGTTTTCCGGTTAAATCCTGCTGATAATAGGTCACACCGTCCATATCACAGGCAGCAATCCAGAATCCATCTTCTTTCAGTGCATCAATTGCCTGTCCAATGTTGGCAACTTTGACACAAGGCATGTACTCGACTGCACCAGCAGAAGATTTTGCTACGGTTTCCGTCAATCCGCAAGAGCGGCGTTTTGGAATAATCACGCCATGAGCACCTGCGCACTCGGCACTACGCATGATTGCGCCCAGATTATGCGGATCTTCCAGATTGTCGAGAATCACAATTAAAGGCTGCTCTCCCGCCGCCTCTGCTTTGGCATAGATATCCTCCATCTCACTATAATGGTAGGCTGAAGCATAGGCAATGACCCCCTGGTGAGGCGCACCGCCGGCAATTCTGTCCAGAGTCTGTTTATCGCTCTGATAAATGGGAATTGCCTTTTCTTTTGCCATGGCAATAATCTTCGCAATGGAGCCCTCTGCGCCTTTTCCGACCAGAATTTTTTCCATTTCTCTGTCATTTCTAAGCGCTTCTATCACAGGGTTTCTGCCTAAAATCGCGCCTGCCGGAAGTTCTGCCTGCCAAAACTTTTCTTCACCTTGTCTCGTTTTAGTTCCCGCAGACTTTGTATTTCTCTCACTTCTGCGGCTTGCCTTCGCTTCCTCTGGCGCTCTGTAGGCTTTGCCCTTGCGGGCGTTAATAGATGCCCAGTCTCTTTTATTTTTTGCCATCTTCTTTTCTCCTATATTCAAAAAACTGGTAACAGATTCCTTTTTCCTCCTGCAGTTCACTTTCCCAAACTACCTCAAATTCCGGCATTTCATCCAGATTGACAAACCAGGTATCTGCCGGAAATTCCGCGTAAATCTTAGTAATATAGCAGGTGTCACATTTAGGCAAAAAATCTCTGTAGACCTTTCCACCGCCGATAATCATGACTTCGTCAGAATCCAGGCCTGCCAGCACCGCAGAAAGTTCTTCTTCAGAATGCACCACGGTTACGCCGGAAGGCGCGTAATCGGCTCTGGTGGAAAGCACAATATTTTCACGGTTTGGAAGCGGTTTGCCGCCGGGCAAACTTTCCAGTGTCGCTCTGCCCATCACCACAGTTTTTCCGGTCGTTCTCTCCTTAAAATATTTCAAATCACCTGAAAGGTGACAGAGCAGTCCGCCCTGATTGCCAATGGCCCAGTTTTTGTCTGTCGCAAGTATCAGTTTCATAAAATCTCCCTTCGCCCTAGTGGATGCTATCTTTCGATCGGCAACATTGACAAATTATTCTTTTTCCTAATTTTTTGTCAATGTTCAGCCGATATTTATCGCGCAAACAACGATATTTTCCTATCAACTTTGACAAAATTGCCAAAACTTTTGTTTTTTGTCAATCCAGGCAATGTTTTCACTCCAAAACCTTGACAAAATTGACAGATTTCCGATTTCTTTTCAATTTTGTCAAAATTGCATCGAAAACCGCAATATTAGCCGAGATTTTTGCCGATTTATTGACAAAACCGCAAAAAATTTCAAAATTTGGCAATGCCATCGCAGCTGAAATACCATAGCTGAATTACCGCAATTAAATCGCCACAGGGATGTTTTTTACCTGTGGATTTTTCTGGTAATCTTCGATTATAATGTCGTCCACGGTAAAGTCATAAAAATCCTTTACGTCCGGATTGAGTCTGAACTTCGGCGCCGGATACTGAGGTCTTTCGATTAGTTCCTCTACAATCGGCACATGGCGATCGTAAATATGGGCGTCAGCGATAACGTGCACCAGTTCGCCAGGAACCAGTCCGCAAACCTGCGCCAGCATATGTACCAGTACGGAATACTGCACTACATTCCAATTGTTGGCGGTCAGAATATCCTGCGAACGCTGATTCAAAATAGCGTTCAGTCTATCTCCCGTCACATTAAAAGTCATACTGTATGCGCACGGCTCCAGTCCCATTTCCATTAAATCATTGAAATTATAAATGTTAGTCATAATCCGTCTGGAGTACGGCGTATTCTTAAGCTGCCAAATGACATTGTCCACCTGATCCATCTCGCCTTGGGCAAAGCGATATTTCACACCTAACTGATAGCCATAGGCTTTTCCAATAGAGCCGGTTTCATCAGCCCAGGAATCCCAAATATGGCTGTTCAGATCATTTACATTATTTGACTTCTTCTGCCAAATCCACAGCATTTCATCCACCGCAGACTTGATTGCAGTCGGGCGCAGGGTCAGCGCCGGAAACTCTTCCTGTAAATCATAGCGATTCACTACCCCGAAATTCTTGATGGTGTGCGCGGGAGCACCGTCTGCCCATTTTGCACGAACCTGCTGTCCTTCTGTAGAAAAGCCATGGTCTAAAATGCCGCGGCACATATTGACAAATAACACATCTGCTTTACTCATTCTTATCTCCTTCTATTCTGCCCACGGCTTCCTTTACTATTTCTGTCATGCGTTCATCCTGTCCATCCAGATATAGATATCCGATTAAAGCCTCAAAAGCCGTCGCCAGCTTATACGCCACCGGTCCTGCGCTTCTGGATTTTGATACGCTTTTGTGATTTCTGGCACGCTTTACAATCGCAGTTTCCTCTTCTGTGAGAAAGTCCCTCATCAAGGATTTTATAGCTTTTGCCTGCGCCTCCGCTCGCACATAAGTCACCGCCATCTTATGCAGCATGTCCGCATTTTTCTGACCGCTTTCCATCACATGTTTTCTTATAAATACTTCATAAACGGCATCGCCTATAAAAGCCAATGCCGTTGTGTTTATTTCCCTTGGATTGAATTGTTCCATATTACTCTTTTATTATCTGCACGCCCTGTGGGGTGTCCTTGAGTGTAATGCCCTTTTCCTTCAACAGATCTCTGATTTCGTCAGCTCTTGCAAAATTCTTTGCCTTTCTCGCTTCCTGCCTCTCATCAACCAGCTTCTGAATTTCTTCGTCGATGGCGCTGTCTTCTTCTACCTGCAAAAGACCTAGCACGTCAGCAAATTCCATCAGCGTATCCAAAGACGCTTTCGCAAATTCTCTTGTCGCGCCGTCCTTTACTGCAGTATTTGCCGCGGTTACCAGCTCGAAGACTGCACTGATTGCGTCAGCAGTATTCAAATCATCGTCCATAGCTTTCACAAATGCCGCCCGGAATGTATCGTAACCTTTCAGCTGCTCTTTTTCTGCCTCGGTCATAGGACCTTCTGCCCCTGCTGTCGTCAGATACGTCAGGTTTTCTTTACAGTTTGCCATTCTGGAAAGACCGTTCTTCGCCTGCTCCATCAGAGCGTCAGAGAAGTTAATCGGGCTTCTGTAATGACCGGAAAGCAGGAAGAAGCGCATAACCTCTCCGCTATACTCCTTTAGAATGTCTCTTACAGTAAAGAAGTTGCCCTTGGATTTAGACATTTTCTCGTTGTCAATGGTGATATAACCGTTGTGCATCCAGTAGTGGGCAAAGGGTACGCCATTGCAGCACTCAGACTGTGCAATTTCGTTCTCGTGATGCGGGAACTGCAGGTCCTGTCCACCCGCGTGGATATCGATGGTATCGCCCAGGTGCTTTTTGGACATAGCAGAGCACTCGATGTGCCAGCCAGGTCTTCCCATACCCCATGGGGATTCCCATGCGATTTCATCTTCAGTTTTTCTTGCCTTCCACAGTGCAAAATCCAGCGGGTCCTGCTTTACTTCGCCCACCGCAATTCTAGCGCCGGACTCCAAATCATCGATGTTCTGCTTAGAAAGCTTTCCGTATTCAGGAAACTTTCTGGTAGAGAAATATACGTCGCCGTCCGCCTCATAGGCGTAGCCTTTATCGCAGAGCGTCTGTACGAAGTCGATAATTTCCTGAATGTGCTCAGATACCCTCGGGTGTACATCTGCTTTCTTAACGTTAAGCGCAGCCGCATCCTTATAGTATTCACCGATATATTTTTCGGAAACTTCCGGCGCAGTAATGCCCTCCTCTCTGGCTCTGTTGATAATCTTATCGTCAACATCGGTAAAGTTCTGCACAAACTTTACTTTATAGCCGCTGTATTCCATGTACTTTCTCAGCGTGTCAAATACAACGAAAGGTCTGGCGTTTCCAATGTGAAAAAAGTTATATACAGTAGGACCACAGACATAGATAGAAACTTCCCCCTCGCGAATCGGTACAAATTCTTCTTTTTTTCTAGTCAGTGTATTATAGATTTTCATCTTCATTTCCTTTCTGTTCCTTGCTTGCAAGCTGATTTAGTTTATTCTCCAGCATAACCACTCTTCTGCGCAGACATTCAAGTTCTGTGGCTACCGGGTCGGGTAAATCCACCTGGTTCAAATCTTCTGTGCTTTCACCGTAACGTCTTACGATTTTTCCCGGAATGCCAACTACCGTGCAACCTGGCGGAATCTCATTAAGAACGATGGAACCTGCGCCAATTTTTACATCGTCCCCCACAGAAAAAGGTCCAAGGACTCTGGCGCCGGAGCTGACAATGACACGATTTCCGATAGTAGGATGCCTTTTTCCGGTGTCCTTTCCGGTACCGCCTAAGGTCACGCCCTGATAAAGCGTCACATCATCGCCGATTTCCGTGGTTTCACCGATAACCACCGCCATGCCGTGGTCAATAAAACACCTCCTACCGATGGTGGCTCCCGGATGAATTTCTATACCGGTGAAAAATCTAGTCAGCTGAGAAATCATTCTTGCAAGCAATTTAATATTATGTTTGTAGAGAAAATGAGCCGGCTTATGCCAAATCAGTGCCCAGATGCCCGGGTAACAGAGCAGAACCTCCAAACTGTTTCTCGCTGCAGGGTCTTTCTTCAGCACAGTTTGAATATCCTCTCTCACATCTTTCCAAAAAGCCATCTTACAAATTCCTCCTACTTTTAACCAAATCTTTACTCAACTACAATCGTCTTAATCTTTACTGGTTCCAGCGGGCAGTCCATGCGGTCTCTTTTCACATTGACTATATCCTGTGCAACCTCCATACCTTCTGTAATTTTTCCAAAAGAAGCGTACTGACCGTCAAGGTGCGGCGCATCAGCTACCATGATAAAAAACTGGGAGCCTGCAGAATCCGGCATCATCGATCTTGCCATGGACAGAACTCCAGTGGTATGCTTCAGATCATTCTTTACACCATTTGAGGTGAATTCCCCCTTGATACAGTATCCCGGTCCGCCGGTGCCGTTGCCCTTCGGACAGCCGCCCTGAATCATAAAGCCCGGAATAACTCTGTGGAAAGTCAATCCGTTATAAAAACCTTCGTTTGCTAATTTCTCAAAATTTTCTACGGTAATCGGCGCAACGTCTTCGTAAAGCTCGCCCTTCATGATACCGCCATTTTCCATTTCGATGGTTACTGTTTTCATTCTATTCGTCTCCTTTATTCTTTATATCTTAATTTATAATAAGTCATGCCATTTCGCTCTTCTTCTAATATACCCCAAATTTCATCATTGAAAAATTTTGGATATATATGCTCCAACGTGTTGATTTCTTCGCGGGACATAAAGCGAACCTCGCGGAGCACCTGATGATCGTCATCAAACTCAGGGTCTTTACCAAGCCCCAGCTGACCACCTCTGATTTCTCCCAGCATATAGTTGACAAAGCGCTGCCCTCTTTCTGGTGAAACCTCTTCAATGTGCCATGCTACGCCCACAACTTCAATATCAAGACCGGTTTCTTCCTTCGCTTCCCGAACCGCAGCTTCGATGGAGTTTTCGCCTTCTTCAATCCCGCCGCCAGGAACCATCCAGATATCTCTATCCTCGTGGTGCTGCCTTACCATTAAAATTTTGTTTTTTTCTTCATTGGTAATGACTACCCTTACGCCGCCTACCCACATAATATTGCTCCTAACACGCCCGCACCGACGATGATTGCGATGGGGCTTACCTTAAACTTTCCTGCTAAGATTACCGTCGCCAGCGCAATAACAATTGCCACCGGATTCAGCGCAGCAAAGGCGCTCTCACCCATAAAGATGACCGCCGCTGCAATGAGCCCTACCGTAACCGGTCTGATTCCAGCAAAAGCACCGTCGATAATCTTACTTTCTTTGAATTTATTGATAAAATAACATACCAGAATCACCAGGATAAAAGAGGGCAGTGCTACGCCAAGGGTTGCTGCAAAAGCACCACCGTATCCGGCACAGTTAAAACCAACATAGGTTGCAGCGTTCACTGCAATCGGTCCCGGAGTCACCTGAGAAATTGCGACCAGATTGGAAAATTCATCAGCAGACATCAGTCCAAACTGCTTCGCTCCCTGGTAAATAATCGGCAGCATTGCCATCCCACCGCCAAAGCCAAAGAGTCCTATCTTTGCAAAGACGAAAAACAGCTGCAGATAAATCATGCCTCGCCACCTCCGTCTTGTTTATTGCGTTTTTCTGTTACTTTCGTGTAAATCAGCCCAAAGATGATGCCACCGATAATGGCCCAAACTGCACTGACAGAAAGTCCTGCGATGAGTCCAAAAGACGCCAGCGCCAAAATCCACTGGAAAGGATTTTTCAAAACCTGTTTTCCCAGTTTATATGCCGAAAAGGCGATAAGTCCTGTGGCTGCCGCTTTTATACCTACCAGCGCCCCCTGTACATAACTGCTGTCACCGATACCTGCAAGAAGTTTTACAATGGCGATGATGATGATAAAGCTGGGCAGTATCACGCCGACTGTCGCAGCCAGCGCGCCGCCAATGCCTTTTTTCTGATGTCCGATGTAGGTCGCCATATTGATGGCGATTACGCCCGGAAGCCCCTGGCTGACTGCAATACAATCCACAGCTTCCTCTTCTGTCATCCAGTGTTTTTCGTCCACGACAATTCCCTGAATCAAAGGAATCATCGCCATCCCGCCGCCGATAGTGAACAGCCCCAGTTTGAAAAAGGACCAAAACAACTGAAAATATATATTCTCTTTTACTCCGCTCGTTTTACCCATTTAAATTTCGCTTTATTTTTCCCTGTTTACAATTTCAATTGCCCTTGCAATTGCTTCGCTGACAGAGATTTCTTCCTTCTCGGCATCTCTTCTCAGCTTGTATTCTACCTTATCTTCGCCTGCCAGCTTTCCAACAGTGATTCGCACCGGAATCCCCAGAAGATCCGCATCCTTAAACTTAACGCCCGGACGCTCTTTTCTGTCGTCCAGCAGAACCTCCACTCTGGCGTCTAACAGTTCCTGATAGATTCTTTCTGCAACCCGTGCCTGCACCTCATCATCTGGTTTTACTAAAGTGATGATTGCATGGTAAGGCGCTACTGACATCGGCCAAATAATGCCGTTTTCATCGTGGTGCTGCTCTACGACAGCCGCCAGAGTTCTGGTTACACCGATACCGTAACAACCCATTACAATCGGCTGTTCTTTCTGATTCTCATCTACATAGTTTGCACCCATGGACTCGGAATATTTGGTTCCCAGTTTAAACACCTGCCCCACTTCAATGCCTCTGGCATGTTTTACTGGTGCGCCGCAGATCGGACAAGGATCTCCTTCTTTGAGCACCTTCAGATCGGTTACAATGTCCCCTTTATAATCTCTTCCGTAGTTGACATTTTTCACATGGTGATCTGCCTTATTTGCGCCTGCGCAAAGGTTTGCAAGACCAGGAAGTTCACTATCCACAACAATGGTACAGTCGTGAAGTCCGCAAGGGCCTGTAAAACCGCCAACACAGCCTGTTGCTGCTGCCATCTTTTCTTCATCAGCAAATGCGATAGCATGTTCTGGAATCTTCAGTGCGTTGACCAGCTTAATCATGTTCAGCTCTCTGTCGCCTCTGACAAAGGCTGCCACATAACCGTTTTCTTCACCTTTCTCATCGTAAGTGACAAAGAGCAACGCTTTGATAGTCTGCGTCTGATCAAGCCCTAAGAAGTTTGCAACTTCTTCGATGGTCTTAGTGCCCGGTGTATGCACTTCCTCCATAGGAAGCAGTTCCACATCGGTCTGCGCTGGTGCGTCTACACACTCAGCTCTTTCAGTGGTAGCCGCCATGGTACAGCTTTCGCAGTATGCGATTTCACTTTCACCGACTTCGGAAAGGGCGGTAAACTCATGAGAGTTGCTGCCTCCGATTGCGCCTGTATCCGCTTCTACCGGTCTGAAGGTCAAACCACAACGGGTGAAAATTCTGTCGTAAGCGTCATACATGGTCTTGTAACTTTCGTCAAGACCTGCATAGTCCTTATCGAAAGAATAAGCATCCTTCATGATGAACTCTCTGCTTCTCATCAGACCAAACCTAGGTCTTGCCTCATCTCTGTACTTAGTCTGAATCTGATACAGGTTCATCGGAAGCTGTCTATAAGACGATACATCATTTCTGATGACATCGGTGAAAATTTCTTCGTGTGTAGGTCCCAGACAGAAATCTCTGCCGTTTCTGTCCTTCAGTCTCCAAAGCTCAGGTCCGTATGCGTACCATCTGCCGGATTCTTCCCAGAGTTCAGCAGGCTGCACTGCAGACATATGAATTTCCTGGGCGCCAGTTGCGTCCATTTCCTGTCTTACGATTTCTTCGATTTTACGAACTGATCTCCAGCCCAGCGGCATAAAACCGTACACGCCGGAAACCAGCTTGCGAATCATGCCGGTGCGAAGCAGCAGAATATGACTGGAAATTTCCGCTTCGTTTGGCACTTCCCTTAAAGTTTTAATATGCATTTTTGATAATCTCATTTTATTTTCACGATCCTTTCTGGACGGATTCTACCGATTCAAAAGACACACAGCCTCTGCCGCAATGCCCTCTCCTCTTCCGGCAAAACCCAGTTTTTCTGTAGTGGTTGCTTTTATACTGATCTTACTTTCGGGCACCTTCAGGGTCTTTGCGATGTTCTCGCACATTTGCCCTATAAACGGTGCCAGCTTGGGTCGCTGACACACCACAGTTACATCGGCATTTCCCAGGGAATATCCCTCCTCTGCTAAACGTTTTCCAACTTCCGCTAGAAGCTTCAGACTGGAAATCCCATGGTACGCTTCATCAGTGTCGGGAAAGAGCTTTCCGATATCGCCAAGAGCAGCAGCACCTAGCATAGCATCCATCAGTGCATGGACAAGCACGTCAGCATCAGAGTGTCCGTCGAGCCCCTTGTCATGAGGAATTTCAACGCCGCCGAGTATTAACTTTCTATCTTCTGTCAGCCGGTGTACATCATAGCCCGTGCCGATTCTTGTTTCCATCTGTAAATCCTCCGGTGTAGTAATTTTTAGGTTGGTATACTCGCCGGGAACAATAGATACTTTCTGACCCAGTCTTTCTACAAGGCTAGCATCATCAGTTCCGTAAAAGCCGTCTTCTGCCGCCTTTTCATAGGCGCGCTCTATCAGCGCAAACTGAAATGCCTGCGGTGTCTGCACGCAAAAAAGCTGACTTCGGTCTAAAGTTCCCTGCCGGTTGTGTCTTATAGTATCTTTAGGCGGCACAGCAGGAATTGCCGCACCAGTGCATTTTGCTTTCTCCACAACTGCCGTAATCAGCTGCGTGCTGACATAAGGTCTGACTCCATCGTGAATAAGCACAATGCTATCTGCTGCACCGATTTCATGCAAAACTTTAAGTCCGTTATAAATAGAATCCTGTCGCTCCTGTCCGCCAGTAACCAGATGTACCTGCCCGGCTTCAATCTCTATAGCAAAAAATCGGCGGCAAAGGTTCATATAATCTGCCCCCGTTACAATTACGGTTCCATCGACAACAGAATTCGAAAGAAACTTCCGCACTGTCTTTTCAAGTATGGTCTTTCCGTCAATCGTTAAAAATTGTTTTGGAAGCGGTGCTGCCATTCGTTTACCAGATCCGGCAGCACCGATAATCGCATATACCTTCGTTCCATTTAACATAAATAATCATCTTTCGCCACAGGCTATTTTTTCAGTCTGCCGAAAATCATTCTTCCCGCGGATGTCTGCAGCACACTGGTCACATTGATGCGGGTCGTCTTGCCAATCATTCTTCTTCCATCTTCAACAACAATCATGGTGCCGTCATCCAGATAAGCGATCGCCTGACTGTTATCCTTACCCTGCTTTACCAGAGTCACGGTCATCTCTTCACCCGGCAGAACCACCGGTTTCAGTGTATTGGCAAGCTCGTTTATATTGAGCACGCCTACACCGTTGATGGTTGCCACTTTGTTCAAATTAAAATCATTAGTTACGACTTTTCCGTTCATCAGCTGCGCCAATTTCAAAAGTTTCACATCGACTTCCGGAATTTCCCGCAGAGATTTTTCGTTATCAGTATTATAGATTTCAATACCATAGTCATCCTGAATCTTATTGAGAATATCAAGACCGCGTCTGCCTCTTGTCCGTTTCAGAGAATCGGAAGAATCCGCAATATGACGTAGTTCTACAAGCACAAATTCAGGAATCACAATTGGTCCTTCCAGAAAACCAGTCTTCATAATCTCTGCAATTCTGCCGTCGATGATGACACTGGTATCAAAAATCTTTGGGATTCCATCATTTTTCTTCTTACCTTTGCCAAACAAGGTGGATTCTGACCCTTGTTGTCCCTGCTGATTCTGCTGGTTCTGTCTGCGCACGCCCATGAAAAGGCTGAAAATTTCTCTGCTCTTCTTCGTCGCGATGACTACCCCCAGATATCCGAATAACACATAGGAAATAATCGTCAAACTGGTATAGAGATACGTATTCTTGATGCTTGCATAAATCTGTGTCAAAAGCAACGCAATGAGAAGCCCCAAAATAAGCCCTACTACACCTGTAACCAAATCATTTGCTGACACTCCTCTGAGATCGTCCTCAATATTATCTGCTACTTTTACACTCTGCCTTCTAATCGCCGGTGTCAATCTGAAAAAAATAATTCCAAATATAATAGCAAAAGCGATTTCGATTCCGAGCTGCTCTCCCCCAGTAAAATACTCACTCAGGTTTCCACCGCTTTTAGTATACCAAAGCACCAGCAGTTCAGATAGACCGTAACCTAAGATTGCACCTAACAATGTTACTAATCCTCTGATTAGTTTCTTAAACATATGCTCTCCCCCTTCCTTTAAAAATACATACAGCGTGCATACCGCTCTTCAGGGAGAATAAGACAAGCACAGCCCCTACTAATCGGTTTGCAAGGCGGGAGAAGCCTAATCCCCCACTTTACATCTATATAAATACAGTATAGTGCATTCCCGCGTCTTGTGTCAACCCTCCTGTGTATACAAATTTCTTGTTAATTGCACGTCTTTTGTGTTAAAATTAACTATACAGTCTTCATGTAATGAACACAATGAAACTGTATGATATAATTAAGTACATTGAATCGTCAATATTCTATCAAGAGGAGGATTATTTATGTATAAACTTTTAGTTGTTGATGACGAACCTAAGATACGTGAAGTCATCAAAGAATACGCTGAATTTAACGGATATGAAGTAACCGAAGCCGAAGACGGAATGAGCGCCGTAGGTCTCTGCAAGCTCAACGAATATGACCTTGTCATTCTTGATATCATGATGCCAAAGCTGGACGGCTTTTCCGCCTGCAAAGAGATAAAAAAAATTCAG
The DNA here is from genome assembly GCF_009936115.1 of Anaerotruncus sp. 80. NCBI lineage: Bacteria > Bacillati > Bacillota > Clostridia > Eubacteriales > Oscillospiraceae > Anaerotruncus > Anaerotruncus sp. 80. Next base: position 21,251 of record NZ_QWES01000031.1, on the reverse strand, counting down.
GACGTACCTATCATCATGCTGTCAGCAAGAGGCGAAGAATACGATAAACTTTTCGGTTTCGAACTGGGCATTGATGATTACATCGTAAAGCCTTTCAGCCCGAAAGAACTGATGGCAAGAATCAATGTAATTCTCGCTCGCAGGAATGCAGTCTCCCAAAGCAAATCCGACGTACTGCAGTTTAATGGACTGGAAATCAATATGGCAGCTAGAACTGTTACCGTAGACGGCCAACGTGTTGAATTGACTCCAAAAGAATATGAACTTCTTTTCTATCTCATCGAGCATAAAAATCTGGCATTATCCAGAGATAAGCTGCTCTCTGACATCTGGGGCTACGACTTCTTCGGCGATGATAGAACGATTGATACCCATATTAAAAATCTGAGAAATAACCTGGGCCCATATCGGGATTACATCGTAACACTCAGAGGGGTGGGATACAAATTTGAATTTGAAGAATAGATTCGATTTTAAAAGCATACGTTTTAAACTTTGGATTTACTTCATCGGTTTTGCTATGCTTTTAATCGGCTTAATCTGGTTTCTGCAAATTTTCTTTCTCAATAACTATTATGACCACATGAAAACTGGTGAAATCACCAAAATCGCCAACATAGTCATTGATGCATACGAAGATAGCGGAAAAAATCTTTACCGTCTGACTGAGGTTCTAGATGACATTTACGTGACGAACGAAGATATCTATATTCAGGTCGACAGTGTCGACGGTTCTGTACAGATTGCCCCAAGCTACAAGGATCATATTTCCCTTTACAGATATAAATACAACTTGCAAATGCAGACCCTGCTGACAAAGCTGAAGGAGAGTCCTCTCAACAAAGTTGCGACCATTTCTGAAGATACCAATCCGTTGACAGGAGAAAAAACGAAAACCTTAGGCTACGCCTGCTATCTTTCCTCTCCCAGCGTACTTTTGCCTGATTCCAGCGGTAGTTCAGAACTTGTCATGTACATATTCTCGCCTTTGTACCCGGTAAAATCAACTGTCTCTATCCTGCGTGTGCAGCTGATTTATATCACCATCATCGCTACACTGCTAGCTCTTGCACTGGCTCTGTATCTTGCCCGCAGAATTTCCAGACCAATTAAAAATATCACCCATTCTGCAGCCGAGATGGGAAAAGGACATTACGGTATCAAATTCCAAGGTGGTCATTATTCGGAAATTACTGACCTGGCAAATACATTAACCAATGCCTCCAGAGAACTGGAGAAAACCGATATGTACCAGAAAGACCTGATAGCCAACGTATCCCACGATCTTAGAACCCCGCTTACGATGATTAAATCTTATGCGGAGATGATTCGTGACCTTTCCGGTAACAATCCCAAGAAGCGTGATGCACATCTGGCAGTCATCATCGACGAAACAGATCGTTTAAACATACTGGTAAATGACATGCTCAATCTGTCCCGCATGCAAAACAGAACTATTTCGCTGGAGCGCACCAACTTCGACTTAAAAGCTACAGCAGAGTCGCTGCTGGCTTCCTATGATTTGCTGGCTGAACAGGAAGGCTACAAGATTAAGTTCAACTGTTCTGCCCCGATGATAGTCAACGGCGACGAAGCCAGAATCAAACAAGTTCTGTCCAACCTAATCACCAATGCTGTAAAATACTGCGGTGAAGACATGGTCATTATCATCAACCTGAAAAAGGCTGGTCGTAAAGTTCGGTGTGAAGTCATCGACCACGGTGCTGGCATCGCCCCTGATGAAATCAATCACGTGTGGGAGAGATACTACAAATCCAGTACTCACCACGTAAGACCGACCGACGGCAGCGGGCTGGGACTTTCTATAGTCAAGGAAATCCTGACCCTGCACAAAGCAAACTATGGCGTCAACAGCAAGCTTGGCAAAGGCAGCACCTTCTGGTTTGAACTGGACTTAGTGAAACAGGATCGCAGTTTCTTTTATAAATCATAGTAAAGATTCGTTATATTAAGACTCAGAGGTTTTCTAATCTCTGAGTCTTTTTTTGAACTCTTCTATCTTGTACTTCCTATTTTCGATATTCTCAGCATAGTAAGACCCCCTCCCATGCAAGCTTTTTACAAAAAAGTGTCAAAATCCTACAAAAAAATATCAAAATCCGACATCGACCTTGTTTTACTCTTTATCATGGGTTATACTTCCATAAAATATATTTATTGGAAATAAGATTGGAGGTTACCATGAATAAACAAAATAGTAAAAATAACTCACCGAATTCTCAGCACGTCGATGACACTTTCTTCAAAAATCCTAACCGCTGGCTCATCGGCTATGAGGATGACTGGGTATTTCATTATGTCTTTGGGCAAAATACAAAAGAAAGCAAAGATGCTCTAATTGCTTTTCTCAATGTCATTCTCTGCAAAGAGAAAAATCCTATCACAAGCATTGAAATTCTCAACCCTATCAATTATCGCACTTATCCAGCTGATAAAGAAACAACTCTGGATATCAAAGCCCGCACATCACAAAACGAGCTCTTTGATATTGAGCTACAAAATGGAAATTTGAAACACTATCCAAATCGCTGTGTGCAGTACGGTGGGAAACTGGTTAATTTGTCATTGGAAAAGGGAGAAGATTATGATAAAATGGGAAAAAGCATTGTTATCTCCATTGTAACGGGAACCCTGTTCCCGAACATTCCTGGCATTCATACTACATTCCATCTGTGGGAGGATTCCTGCCGCCACCTGCTTAGTGACCGACTGGAAATGCATTTCATCGAGCTGGGAAAAGTGCAGACAGATAAACCAATGGAAGCAATGAACAACGTGGAGCAGCTTGCCGCCTATCTGAAACTGGCAGGCGAAGAAAAATCCGCAAATTATTTAAAGACCCTAATTGAAGATGGAGGTGAAGCAATTCAGATGGCAGAAAAAGTATTTCAGCGTGCATCAGAAGATTTTTATGCCAGAGTTCGTCAGATGGAAATTGAAATGCGCGAACATGATTTGGCGACAAAACGATTGCTGGAGGAAGAAGAACGAGCCGAACGGCTTCAGGAAGCTGAAAATAAAGGCATTGAAATTGGTATGAACAAGGGACTCAAGAAGGGGATTGAGCAAGGACTCAAGCAAGGACTAGAAAGGGGACTTGAACAAGGGATCCAACAAGGGCTTGAACAAGGGCTTGAACAAGGGCTTGAACAAGGGATCCAACAAGGGCTTGTTCAAAGTATCCGAGTACTGATTCTTGATAATCGCTCCGAAGGGATTTCTGAAGAAAAAATTCTACGCAAGCTTGTCACAATATTCAACCTGAACGAGAACGATGCTCTGCATTACATGAATCAGTACAAATAAAATAAATTCAAAAATAGAGGCAGTAAACCGGACTCTCGCAGCGCCGTTTTACTGCCCTGTTGCTATGTAAATTCACAATTGTTTCTACTCATTCTCCGCGGAAAGCATCAATTGCCTGATAAATGTTTTCTGCACCAATCATACTGCAGCTTCCCAGTTTTTTTGTATCAATGCGATCGGCGTTTTTCTTAGGCAGGATAATCTGCTCATACCCCATACGTACTGCTTCCATGACGATTTTTTCAGCATTCTGCACAGAGCGCAAATCGCCAGTCAGACCTACCTCGCCGATTGCCATAACTCGCTTTTGGCTAACAACCCCTCGCATGGAGGAATAAACCGCCAACGCTACCCCTAAATCTATGGACGTGCTGTCTGGCCGCATACCGCCTACCACATTGACATAAACGTCCTGATTAATCATCGTTATACCGGCTTTCTTCTCCAGTACAGCTAAAATCATACTAAGTCTCTGATGATCCACGCCGACTGCCGTTCGTCTCGCAAATCCTACGTTAGCAGGCGCAGTTAATGCCTGAATTTCAAAAAGTACCGGTCTGCTCCCTTCGTATACTGCGGTGATGACAGAGCCTTCACTCTTTACTACAGTGCTTTCTAAAAAAGTGGCCGACAGATTCTTAATCTCGCGCAAACCACCTTCCTCCATCTGAAAGGCACCGATTTCACTGGTAGTTCCAAATCGGTTTTTAAACACGCGAAGAATTCGCAGGTCATGATCTCTCTCCCCGGTAAAATTCAGCACGCAGTCCACCAGATGTTCCACAATCTTGGGTCCAGCCAACTCTCCATTCTTGGTAACATGGGCAACGATAAACACAGGGATATCTCCTGTTTTTCCAAGTTTCATCAATTGGTTTCCCACATCTCTGACCTGAGACACACTGCCGGGCACTGAGTCCAAAGTCTGTGTATACATAGTCTGAATGGAATCTATAATTAAAAACTTCGGTTTAAGATTTTCGCAGGCTGCAACAATATTTTCCATGTTGGTTTCCGCCAGAATATAGAGGTTCTCGTTCAATTCTCCGCAAACCCGATCTGCCCGCATTTTAATCTGTGCCTCAGACTCTTCTCCCGAGATATAGAGAACCGTACCCAGTGACTTAGCCAAATTAGCAGCTGCCTGTATAATCATCGTAGACTTGCCGATACCCGGTTCGCCTGAGATCAAAGTCAAAGAGCCCTTCACCAGCCCTCCTCCTAGTACCCGGTTCAGTTCCCCGATGCCTGTATCAATCCGAACGTAATCTCCTCCCGCACCAATTTCCTTTAGTTTAGATGGTTTAGCTCCTGCGGAGGCTCTTCGTCTCGTATCATTTGTCGGTGCCTCTACAATCTTCTCCTCTACCATGCTGTTCCATGCACCGCAAATACACTGTCCAACCCATTTACTGCTTTCGTAGCCGCATTCCTGACAGACATATACTGTTTTCGCTTTCTTTGCCATAATACGCTAACCTCTCCTCTTTGCAAACATTTGTTCGTATCTTGTATTATACCAAACACTGCCCCATTTGTCCACACCGATTATGCACGCCACACTGCAAAAGTTTGGAATGGCATAAAGGCTAAAGAAAAAACAGAATCCCAAAAGCCACCGACTTCCGGGATTCTGAAATTATTTTATCTAATTATTTTTCCTGCTGTGCCTGATATTCAGCGATAATCTTTTCAGACAGCTGTTTTGGCACTTCTTCGTATCTTTCAAATCTCATTTCAAAGACGCCTCTACCCTGAGTCATGGAGCGAAGAACCAGCGCATAATCGAAGAGCTCAGCCTGCGGCGCTTCTGCAAGAATCTTCTGTCCGCCTCCATTCTGTGGTTCCATACCTAAAATCTTGCCTCTTCTCTTGTTCATGTCGCCCATTACGTCACCCATGTAATCATCGGAAACGAAGATTTCCATGTGCATAATCGGCTCCAGAAGGCAAGGCTTTGCTTCGACGATACCTTTCTTGAATGCCAGAGATGCAGCAATCTTGAAGGATACTTCGTTGGAGTCTACATCATGGTAAGAACCATCGTACAATACAGCCTTAACGTTTACTACCTTGCAGCCTGCAAGAGGACCTTTCTGCATACTTTCAATGAGTCCTTTTTCAACAGCAGGCACGTAGTTCTTTGGAATAGAACCGCCGAAGAGTTCTTCGGAGAATTCAAATTCCTGCTGAGATGGTGAGAATCTGATGTGTACGTCACCGTACTGACCAGCGCCTCCGGACTGTTTCTTATGTTTACCCTGTACATCAGAATTTCCCTTGATGGTTTCCCGATAAGCAATCTTCTGCGGCACAACCTTAACAGTAACACCGAATCTGTCTTTTAACTTCGCCATAATGATACCCAGCTGGATATCTCCCTGACCGCCAAGAAGGGTCTGATGGGTTTCAGCGTTTCTTTCTACTACAAAGGACGGATCTTCTTCTCTCAGTCTTGAAAGACCTGTTCCCATCTTTTCTTCGTCTCCCTTATCAGCAGCTTCAATTGCGACGTAATAAGTCGGAGATGGATAATCCAGTGGCAGATATCTTACGATATCGCTCTTGTCGCAAAGGGTATCGCCTGAAACGGTATACTGCAGTTTTGCAACGGCTACAATGTCGCCTGCTTCTGCATAGTTCAGTTCCAGCTGTTCTTTACCTCTGAGGAAGAACAGCTTGCCAAGCTTTTCAGCTTTTCCTGCTCTCTCGTTGTAAACTTCTGTACCGGAGTTAATCTTACCGGTTACCACCTTCATGATGGAAATTTTTCCTACAAACGGGTCAACAATTGTCTTAAATACAAACGCAGACATCGGTGCGTCGGTGACAGAAATTTTTTCTACCGGCTCGTTCTTGTCGTTGAATCCCGGATATGCACCATGCTGCAGCGGTGTAGGAACATAGGTCAGCAACAGGTCTAGAAGACCTTCAATACCTTGTCCCAGCTGAAATGCCGAAGAGCATACAGGGACAATAACGCCTTCGGAAATGCCTTTGATTAAGCCATTTCTTACTTCTTCATCAGAAAAATCATCTCCGTTGAAGTATTTTTCCATCAGTTCATCGTCAGCCATTGCGATTGCTTCTTTCAGCTCTTCGTCGATTTCTGCAGAAAGTGGCCAGCTGAATGGAATCAGTGTTTCACCGAATTTTGCCTTCAGTTCATCAAAGGTTTTATAAAAGTCAAATTCGTCCTTATCTCTCTTATTGATAACGATGAATCTAGGTTTCTTATATCTTTCACAAGCATTCCATGCAGCTTCGGTTCCTACCTGAATACCTGAACCTGCATCTACCAGAATCACAGCAGCCTCAGCAGCGCGAAGGGCCGCATTTACTTCGCCGACAAAGTCGAAATATCCCGGTGTATCGATAAAATTAATCTTGCTGTTCTTCCACTCAATTGGAACAACAGAAGTATTAATGGAATAACCTTTTTCAATTTCCATTTTGTCGTAGTCGGATACTGTATTTCCGTCCTCGACTTTACCCAATTTTGTGATTACGCCTGTTTCTAACAGAGCGGCTTCCAGGAATGTAGTTTTACCACATCCGCCATGTCCTAATAAAGCAACATTTCTAATTGTTTCGCTTGTGTAGCCTTTCATCGATAAGACCTCCTACATTAATTTTGCGTATGTCAATAGTATAACACATTCTTCTCTTATAGTCTATCGGATTTTCGAATAGTTCGACTATTCCATGAAATTTTTCCCAAATGAAAAAGGCTGCCTCATTACAGCCTCCTTGCTTTTCATTTAACTGCTAAATAGTAAACTGGAATATCGAACCTCCCCGTCCTTATCTTTCCAGCTGATTCCAAGGGTAATCTTGTCCGCTTCGTTTATCGCCGTTTGCGCCAGTCTATATGCTTTCTTTGGTGCTCCCTGCGAAAAATGCTTCGAAACTGAGATTGGCACGCTTTCTGCCACTATTCTGCAAGGTTTTGCTTTCTTGCTGCAAAACGGCTGCACTTCTATTTCGCCAATATTTCCCTCTTCATTGCCCAAATAGCACACATACGCCTGATATGTTCCTTCGCCTCTACCGGCGCTTCTGGATATGTACCCTTTCCAAAGTCCATCCTTACTCTCTGCGTAAAACTCGCCCGAATCCCTTACGACCATCGTGCATAAAAAAATCAAGCCTGCTGCAAAAACAACGATTCCAATTTTAAGCCAAATGTTATATCTGCTTCTCATCTCTAATTCCCCCTAAAGTACTGCCATTTATCCCCTGTAAAAATCGTCCGCTATTTAATCTTTGACTTAACTTCAGTTTATTGCAAAGTTTTATTGCTGTCAATAGCTGTAGGAAAATTGTAAGAATTTAATCCCTTTATATAGTTACAGCAGACTTTGAAAAAATAATACACTCCTTTCAATCAGATTGTCATTATAGTCAAATTCTGCTGAATGAATCGGCGTACATTCCATACCCGCGCCCATCCAAACCAGCGCACCGGATGCTTTTTTCAGATACCAGCCGAAGTCTTCCGAACTTCTGATCGGGTTTTCCAAAGTCTGGGTCTTCCAGCCTTTTTCATCGGTAATTTTTCGGATCTTTTCAATGCTTTCTCCGTGATTATAAGTCTCCGGGAACACATCGTGATAAGCAGTTTGCAGTAGAAGACCATACTGCTGCGCCTGCTCCTTTGCAAAATTTTCAATCCGGTCCCGCAATGCATTCATCTCATCTTCAATTTGTCCCCGAATAGTCAAAAGCAGTTTACCCTTATGGGCTGCTACCCCAAAAGCTCTTTCGCCGATATCCACCTGCACTACCGTCGCCAAAATCAGTCCTTCATGACATTCCGGCGCAGCCATCTTTTCTAACGCCAGCACCAATCTGCTAATCACCGCTGCAGGATTCCTCCCCTTTTCAGGCTGACTTGCATGGGCGGAAACTCCTGTAAACGTCAGCTCCATGCCCATGGATGCACAGTTAATCGTACCTTCCCGAAGAAGCAGCGCCCCTTCTTCAAAGCCCGGAAAATTGTGCAGCGCATAAACCGCTTCAATTTGCTTTTCTTCAATCAACTGCGCACAAACTTTGCCGCCAGCGCCGTTTTCTTCCGCATGCTGAAAAATCAAATATACCTCCCTGTCTGTCCCTGTTTCGGAAAGTTCCATGGCAAAGGCTGCCAAGGCAGCGCTGTGCCCATCGTGTCCGCACTTGTGGGCAACACCTGGATTTTCAGAAGCATAAGGCAAATTGCTATCTTCAAAGACTGAAATAGCGTCCATATCCGCACGAAAAGCGATCCTTCCTTTTTCGCTCTTTTGCTTTGGCTCATATACCGCATAAAACCACTGTCCTCTATCGACCACCTGCAAATCTGTATTTACCTTGATAAACTCCATCAGTATTTTCTTTGTACGCACTTCCTTTTCCGAAAGTTCCGGGTATCGATGCAGCTCATGGCGTAGCGCAATCGCTTTTTCCAGCAACTCCTGTTTCATCTGTTCCTCCTCACATAACTGGTCCCCCACGACCTTTATTCTTGCAAAAAGAGCCGGGGCTTTCGGTTACCCAGGCTCTTTGTCTTATCTTTTTAAAATTCTGCAGTTTTCGGTGTTCTTGGGAACGGCAGTACATCTCTGATATTGCCCATTCCGGTCAAGTACATAATCATTCTCTCAAAGCCTAAACCGTAGCCGGCATGTTTTACGCCGCCGTATTTACGCAGATCCAGGTACCACCAGTAGTCTTTTTCATCAAGACCAAGTTCTGCCATGCGGGCAGTAAGCACGTCCAGACGCTCTTCTCTCTGGCTTCCGCCGATGATTTCACCAACACCCGGCACCAGCAAGTCGCAGGCTGCAACGGTCTTGTTGTCATCGTTTAATCGCATATAGAATGCCTTGATATCCTTTGGATAATCCGTAACGAAAATCGGCTTCTTGAATACTTCTTCTGTCAAATAGCGCTCATGCTCTGTCTGCAGGTCAATACCCCATTCTACCGGATACTGGAACTCCTTGCCGGACTTCAGCAGCAAATCTACTGCTTCAGTATAGGTGACTCTGCCAAAATCGGAATTTACGATATTATCCAGTCTTTCCAACAGCCCTTTATCAATGAAGCTATTGAAAAACGCCATCTCTTCCGGTGCATGCTCGCGCACGTAGTTGATAATATATTTTACCATAGCTTCCGCTAAATCCATATTATCGTTCAAATCAGCAAACGCAATTTCCGGCTCAATCATCCAAAACTCAGAAGCGTGTCTTGTAGTATTGGAATTTTCTGCTCTAAAGGTCGGTCCAAAGGTGTATACGTTTCTGAATGCCATAGCAAAGGTCTCTGCTTCCAGCTGTCCGCTTACAGTCAAACTGGTTTCCTTGCCGAAGAAATCCTGGCTGTAGTCGATCTTTCCATCTTCAGTCATAGGCAGATTGTCCATATCTAAAGTCGTAATGCGGAACATCTCACCTGCACCCTCGCAGTCACTGCCCGTAATAATCGGAGTATGTGCATAGACAAAATCCTGCTCCTGAAAGAATTTGTGCACGGCGTAAGCTACCAGAGAACGCACTCTGAACACCGCAGAGAAGGTGTTGCTTCTAGGTCTCAGATGCGCAATCTCTCTAAGGAACTCCATGGAGTGGCGTTTCTTCTGCAACGGATAATCTGCGGCAGAATCCGCCTCCATCGTCACCTCTTCTGCCTTGATTTCAAAAGGCTGCTTTGCTTCCGGTGTCAGCACCAGTGTGCCGCGAACCAGCCAAGCAGATGCAATCGGGGCCTTTGCAACTTCTTCAAAGTTGCTGATTTTGTCAGCTTCATAAACAACCTGCACGGACTTGAAAAAAGTACCGTCGTTGAGTTCTATAAATCCAAACTTATTAGAACTTCTATTGGTTCTGACCCAGCCTCTGACAACAACTTCCTTGTCGGCATAGGAGGTAGCGTTTCTGTGAAGTTCTCTAAGCTGTATATCTTTCATTCTCATAACCTTCCTTTATAAAAATCGTTTATATCATTTATACATCATACCATGTAATTCCAATGACTTCAAGAGCTGATTGCAGCGATTCTAGCAGAAATCAATGCTTTTAAACTTTCTTTCATTTCTTCCGTTAAATATGAATCCTCACATTGCAAAAAAAAGGCGTCCTTCAGTCCACATATCCTTCCAATCATCTTTTCAGCAGATTTTTCAGGAATCCCGCAATGTGCAGCAAACTCCAAGAAATCCCTTCTCTTCAATCTTTTTCTCTTTCCATTTAAGGTAAGCGCTGTTTCATCAGTATCTTCCGGTATAATCACATTAACAGGCAGTAAATCATATGCTTGCGACAGGCAAAATTCTCTATTTGCCGGCGCAGTTTCTATTAAAGAAAAATTCTTTAAATGCATATCAGAGTTTCCAATAATATAAGAAAACACTAGCCGCATATAAAGTTCTGATAAATCAAAGCCCCTATTAACCGAATACGCATTAATTATTTTTCCACATATTTCGTATGACGCTTTATATTTGTCCAAGGTCAATCTTCCCGAAAGCTGGCAAAAGTCCTCCATGGCATACAGTTCTACCGAATCCCCATCTATAAGTCTGTCAATGCGTCTTGTAATATATGCGTATTCGTCATGAATTTTCACCAGTCCGTGAGGCACTGTCTTTACCCCCGCAATCCTTGCTAACCTCATCGCCAAATCTTCAAACTCCGGAAGCTTCTCAAATTCGTCAGTTTGCGGCTTTAAAATATAACCCGTTGGATAGTCTACAAGTGTAAGACGGGATTCCGTTTCTGTGGATAAGTGCAGTGAAAGCTTCTTCTGCACCCCAGGAACTGTCAATCCTTTATTTACCGTCTTCCTTGCTAACTGATTTAATCCCTCTTTTGTCACATCTAAAATAGGCATTTTATCCGTACCAAAAAAAGCTTTTACACACTTCTTGTGCCAGCAAGAATCTTTCTCCTCCAGCGACACCGAATCCCTAATATCCTTTTGACAGTATAAGCATTTCATCTCTATCCTTTCTCCGTTCTGATCGACACATCACCGATACAATCCCTACAAGTTAAAAGCAATAGACCAAACCGGTCGTTAGCATTGATTTTCCAGTTCCTGCTTGCAACATCAAGAAGCCAGCCTTCTGGAACAAGACCATCAAAAAAAGAAAATAGCGTGCTAGCACTATAACTCTTCTCGCTTAAAGGTAGTGTCAAGCTAACTGCCACTGCGTTTTCCTTGTTTCTATATTCATTATCATAAGAAAAAGTATATCCTTCCTCTGTTTCTGCTACTACCCCTGCGTACTGATTTTGGATATATACATATCCTTTTCGATACTCTGATGGCATTCTATCTCTCCTTTTTAACAGGCATTGCTTCCATGCCAAACATCGCAAGTGCCTGATTTACCTTATCCAGTCGTACAGTTTCCTTCCCCTGCTCTAACTCTCTGACAAAACGCAGTCCAAGGCCCGAACGTATAGCAAATTCCTCTTGCGTCAACCCTAACTTTTTTCTTTCTTGTTTTATATAATATCCAATTCTATTCATATTTACATATTACACCCTATCGGGTGCATTTTCAATCATTTTTTCTATTATATACCCTTTAGGGTATATTTCCGCATTCTATTTTTATAATTTATACCCCTTCAGGTATAGTTTTCTCTTTTTCAAATTCCAGCCGCATATCATTCCAGACTGCACCACCGTGAGCCGACTCTGACACCCCGATTTTCTGAAAGCCGAATTTCTCATAATATGCAATTAAATAATCCTTGCACGCCAGGGTTATTCCCTTAAGCCCTGCCTGCCTTGCCGCCTCAATACTGTACTCCAAAACCTGCCCGGCAAAGCCTTTCTTTCTGTGTTCGTCCGATGTCAGAACTGATAAAATCGCAAAATACGAACCCGCCTCAAGGGATATATTTTCATAAAGCGCATCAGAAAACACATCCCGCTGCGTCAGTCTTCCCACTACCGCGCTGACAATCTCACCATCAAGCTCTCCCACAAAGAACCAGTCGCTGATGTTCTTCAAGCGATACTCATAAGTCTCTCGCAAAGCCGCCTCCGCTGGCGGAAATGCCTGCTTTTCGATTTCCCAAACTCTGTCCAAATCCGGCAGTCTGCCGTTCCGAATGGTTAGTTTCATCACACCGCGCTCCCTTGCAAAGTTTTCTGCAATCCCCTATTTCTTCCCTTTCAGTACTGCCGTTACGATTCTATCACGTCCTGCCAAATCCTGCAGACAGGTCACGCAGGCAAACTGCTCAGTTTGTTCAATGAGACTGCATACAGCTTCCCTCTGATCGTGACCGATTTCAAACATCAGCACGCCATCTTTTTTCAGACAGTCAGCAGCGTCCGCAATAATCCTTCCGTAGAAGTCTAGTCCACCTGCTCCGCCGTCCAGCGCCATCATTGGCTCGTGGTCGCGAACCTCACGCTGCAGCGTTGGAATCACAGAAGTTTTTATGTAAGGAGGATTAGAGATAATCATGTCAAACCGCTTGTTTTTAAACCGACCCTTAAATGGAAGCAGCAGATTTCCCTCCTGAAAAGTCACTTTGACCCCCAGCTTTCCGGCATTTTCCTTTGCGACCGCAAGGGCGTCTTTACTAATATCCGAGCAGGTCACCTTGGTTCCTTTGCAAAGCTTTGCGAGAGAAAGTCCGATTGCGCCACTGCCGCAGCAAAGATCCAGCACCTCCCAATCCTTTTTTCTCTTTGGGAGAAACGCCTCTCCACGCAGTGTTCCATCAGAAATTACACCCATAGCATCCTCTACCAGTGTTTCCGTGTCCTGACGGGGAATCAGCACGCTTTCATTCACGTTAAATTCCAAGCCCATAAAATCCTGCGTACCAGTAATATACTGGAGCGGCTTTCCGCTGCTCCGCAAATCCAACAGTGTAAAATACTCATCGCACAAACTGTCCGGCAAAATCTTCTGATATTCCAAAATCAACTGCGCGCTAGTAATTTTCATTAAATAACAATACAACAGTTTGCAGTCGATCGCTGCATCACCGATTTGGCGTTCTTCAAGCTGTCTTTTGCCAATATTTAAAATTTCTTTCACCGAAAGGCTCATTCTTTACTCCTCTTTATCCCTGCGCATCCGCAGATTCCTGCTGGCCCTGCTTAGCGTCCTCCTTGCTCTTTCTCTCTATCTTATGCTCCTGTATCAAATTTCCTTCAAGGTCACAAATCCCCTCAAAATACGGCGTATCCTCAGGCACCATAACTGCTTTCATAGCACAAATAGCAACTTCCAACTGGTCATCGGACGGATTCTTTGTAGTCAACTTTTGTAAGTACAGTCCCGGCAGGCTAAGAATCTTGACAACCCAGCTGTCACTCCTTCCTGCCCACTTCAAAAGCTCGTAGGAAAGTCCTGCAACCACCGGTACCAGCAGCAGCCTTGACACAATTCGGAGTACCAAATCCGGCCAGCCAAGGAATAGGTGAAGCACGAAACTGATAACCATAACAAAGAGCAGAAAGCTGGTTCCGCACCTCGGGTGCAGTGTATAAAACTGCTGCGCATTGGCAGGAGTCAACTCTAAATTGTTTTCAAAACAGTGAATGCACTTATGTTCGGCACCGTGGTACTGAAACACCGTCTTGATATCCTTCATCTGGCTGATCAGCCCCAGATAAATCACAAAAATTCCAATTCGCATGATGCCTTCAATTAAATTAAAAGCAAAATCGCTGTCAATAATCGGCTGAAGCAGATTTGTCACTACTGTCGGAAGCAAAATAAACAAACCGATAGTCATAGCAAGCGCCAGAATCACAGAAAGGTAAATCATCAGATTCCATGCGCCCTTCTCCCCAAAATGTCTGTTAAGCCATGCTTCCATTTTGTCCTCTTCTGCGTTTTCCTCACTGGACCAGCTGGCTTCCAACACGTCCGCAGAATACATCAGAATGCCGGTCCCCTGCACCAAAGACATGACAAAGGCAACAACCCCTCTGATAATCGGAATCTTTGTCCACTTTCCCATTTTCTTATTCGGCTCTGTTTTCATGTGGATTCGTCCGTCAGGCAGCCTCACCGCAACCGCAGTGCGCGACAGTCCTTTCATCATAATCCCCTCCATGACCGCCTGTCCACCAACGGGCGTTGGGCATGCGTCTTTCAAAAAAATCTTGCTCAAATCCATAATTAACCTCTATCTACTGCTGTATAAAAATCTTTTTTATAATCTGGATAAAATTTTCATTGTTTCTGGTATGCGCCAGATTGTCGATAATCGTCTCTGTCACTTCCTGCACAGGACTGTTCGCAAGAGCTCTTCTCATTGCCCAGATTGCTTCCATCTCATCCTGACTCATCAGCAAATCCTCCTTACGGGTTCCAGATTTGTTCAAGTCGATGGCAGGGAATATTCTCTTCTCTGACAATTTCCTGTCCAGATGGACTTCCATATTACCTGTGCCCTTAAATTCCTCAAATATAACATCATCCATGCGGCTTCCTGTTTCAACCAGCGCTGTCGCCAAAATGGTGATGCTGCCACCCTCTTCGATATTTCTTGCTGCACCGAAAAATTTCTTCGGCTTGTGAAGAGCACCTGGATCAAGTCCGCCGGACAAAGTTCTTCCTGAAGCTGGAACCACCAGATTGTAGGCTCTTGCCAGTCTGGTAATACTGTCAAGCAGGATGACTACATCTTTGCCGTGCTCTGCCAGGCGCTGTGCCCTTGCCAGAACCATCTCCGCAACCTTTACGTGGTGCTGCGGCATTTCATCAAAGGTAGAATAAATAACTTCGCCGCCGCTAAGGGAGCGTTTCATGTCGGTCACTTCTTCCGGACGTTCGTCAATGAGCAAAACAATCATCTCCACTTCCGGGTGTTTCTTCTCGATGTTATTGGCAATACTCTTCAAAAGAGTCGTCTTGCCAGCTTTCGGCGGTGCCACAATCAGACCTCTCTGTCCTTTTCCAATAGGCGCAATCAGGTCAATGAGACGCATAGCAAGTTCTTTGCTGCGATCCTCCAAGGTCAGTCTTTCCCTTGGGAAAATCGGCGTCAAATCCTCAAAATCCGGTCTGCGCATAGCCACACCCGGTTCATCCCCGTTGACCGTCAGCACGTAAAGCAGCGCGCCGAAGCGTTCGCCCTCGTTAGGCAGTCTGGAAATTCCTTTAATCAAATCACCCGTCTTCAGATTAAATCTTCTAATCTGCGTTGGTGAAACATATACATCTCTGTCACTGGTCAGGAAATTATTAAAACGCAAAAATCCGAAACCACCTTCAGCAATTTCCAAAATTCCCTCCACTTCCGGACGTTCCTGTTCCTTGTGGGTAGGGACTTTTCTGCGCACAGGGTGAGCCTCCTCATGTGCGAGCACCTGCGCTCCTGCTTCTTGGACCTGTCCTGCCTCAGGGCCCAATGGCTGCAATTCCACTTCCGGCTCTATCTTGTCTTCCTCTGACCTCTGTAAAATTTCCACCGCAGGCTTTTCTGCCTGCAATGCTTCCTGCAAAGCCGCCTCTTCCCGCGCTTTTCGCGCCAGCGTCTCTGCCTTTGGCGGGCGCCCCCTCCGTTTCACAGGCTTTGGCTCTGCAGGTTCATCAATTTTCCTGACAATTGCAGCTGCTCCTTCATCCACCTGTGCAGCTTCCGCTGCACGCTTTGCCAAAGTTTCTGCCTTCGGCGGACGACCCCTTCTCTTTGCAGGCTTGATTTCTGCTGCCTGTGTTTCTATTTTCTGTGTTTCTTCTAATTTCTTTCTTGGCATGTAATAATCAGACCCTAAGGCCTGTTCCTTTCTGTGTATAGTGATAATAGCTTTAATTGAAAATTATTTATTAAGGGAAAACGTTTAAGATGCGGCTTTCTAAAATAGAAAAAGCCCTTACCATCAAAAGACGAAAACTCTAATTTCATTATAATACAATGTGAAACCAATGAAAAGGGTATTTTTTTGTAAAAGGACCGCGAAAACTGCTGACAAACTAATATTTCTGCGGAGACATTTCAAATAAAAAGTGATATTGAGCCGAAAAAGATTCAGGTCAAATGCGGAGAAACCGACGCGCCACAATCTCAATGTTTTTTTGTATCTATGGCGTTCACCCTCTGGAAAACGCCATATTCTAAGAGTTTTTTTGTATAAATGGCATCAGCCACTCGCCAAACGCCATATTTGAATTTATTTGCTAAAATACTGGCGTGCCTGCCTCCTGATATCCACTTTTTTGATATTTTACTGTAGAGTGCCAAAGTTTTTCCGACTATTTGTCTGCATTTCTTTCTGCATCTGCCTTTTTTTCTTAAAACACTTTTATATGTGGCACTTTTTCATAGGTCTCCGCCATGTATACAGAAATCAATCCCAAATGTGGCACAGGGGCAAATCACCGGCACGACATGTCTTCATTCTCTTGCTGTTAATCTTACTTCCGTACACAAAACTGCCGCTCTAACTTCTTCAAGCGGAGGCGCTGACCTAAAACAAGAAGCTGTCTCATTTTATCTTGAGACAGCCCCTTTTGTGCATATGTTCTATTTATTTTGTATAATCGTAGAAACCGATACCGGTCTTTCTTCCCAGCTTACCGGCTCTTACCATTTTTCTCAGCAGCACATGTGCTCTGTACTTAGGATCACCGTATTCGCTATACAGTACATCCATAATTGCAAGGCATACATCAAGACCAATCAGATCGCCCAGTTCAAGCGGTCCCATCGGGTGGTTAGCGCCCAGCTTCATAGCTGTGTCGATGCCTTTCGCATCAGCAACGCCGTCAGCCAGAATGCCGATACCTTCGTTAATCATCGGAATTAAAATTCTGTTTACAACAAATCCTGGTGCTTCTGCAACTTCTACTGGAGTCTTACCCAGTTTCTCTGCCAGTTCTACGATTGTTGCCTTAGTTTCATCGGAAGTTGTCAGCCCCTGAATGATTTCTACTAATTTCATAGCAGGAACAGGGTTGAAGAAGTGCATACCGATTACTTTGTCAGGTCTGCCTGTTGCAGCAGCGATTTCGGTAATGGACAGGGAAGATGTATTTGTAGCAATGATTGCTTCTGGCTTAACCAGCTGATCCAGTTCAGCAAACAAAGCTTTCTTTGCTTCCATATCTTCTGTTGCTGCCTCGATGATCAGGTCTGCATCTTTTACAATGCTGATATCAGTGGAACCCTGGATTCTGCCCATGATAGCTGTCTTGTCTTCTGCAGTGATTTTTTCTTTCTTGATCATCTTATCCAGATTCTTTTCTACGGTAGCAATACCTTTATCTACAGAAGTCTGTCTTCTGGCTCTCAGTACTACTTCGTATCCGTTCTGTGCAAGTACCTGAATGATGCCAGCGCCCATAGTGCCGGTTCCTAATACACCAACTTTTTTCATTATAATAACCTCCTACTTAATGATTGTTAATTTTATTCAAAAGTTTTGTTAAAAAATTAACTTTCCTTTTTTCTAATTATATCACAATAAAAAATAAAGTAAACCCCTGAAATAAATTATTTCATTCTTACTGGGCTATAACCAGTAAATCCGTGATCCCCTTTGAAAGCTGCATAAACGCGAATAATTGTCCCAGATTATAGTCGTCCATATGGGTCAAAGAAACTTTCACACCGCAGGCTGTTTTTTCAAAGTGGCGATTTGCTTCCTCTGCCATCAGAAGATTCAGGGAGCCATCTTCATTACATCCATCAAAGTACGGCATCATAATATCTAAGCCGTCTTTCTCCACAAGAAGCAAGGTCTGAAATGCTGATTCAAGTTCCACCTTCGCCGATTGCGAAGGCATTCTCCTGCAGCCGCCATACCATGCGCCAAAATCCACAAGCTGATCCTGCCAGACAAGCAGCAGCTCCTCACCGGCGCCGCTGTCCTTACCGCATGCTTTTCGATATGCTGCGCGCCCTACTGCGTAATCTACACCATCCAAATCCCAGGACGGTGACGCCAGCATATCGTAAAACCCTGACAAATACAACTCCAAATTTACGCCTTTAATGGCGAGTGCAAGCAGAAGGGCTGAGGTTCCAGCTCCATATGCCGCCGGAATTTCCGGATAAGATAGCAATGGATAATCCTCCGCGGCTGCTTCCGCTGTCAGAAATTTACTTTCTTTTCCTGCAATGGCAAAAATCCGCTCAGCAGCCTGTTCCTTTCCGCAGCTGGAAATAAGCTGCTGCTTGAGCACGCTGTACGCCCCTCGAAGCTGCAAACTCTCTTCCGCCTCTGATATAGCAAGAAGTGTAAAGGATTTCCCTTCCAATGAATGCAGCAATGACGCATAGGCTGACGGCGAAAAGGTGTCGCCAAAGACGATGACCTTTGACTTTTCCTCTACTGGCTCTGCTGCAGAAATACCAGCGCGAAGCAGCTTCGCCATCTGCCCCGACGCCAAAACTACAGTCACATCTGCTGACTGCGCGATTTTATCTCCCAAAGCCTGCAGTTCCTCCGCCTGCGCCATGTCTGCTCTTGTTATACTGCGGCGAACCCACTGACTTTCCCAAAGCTGATCCAGACAAGCTGGGCATTTTACTTTCAATTCTTCCGTATGCAGTTTTTCAAAATTTCTCGTTTCAATAATAATATTCATATGTTCAGTTTAACATGAAAATACAGTTCGTTCAATTATTCTCTGTCACAATTTTTCTGCTTTATTTTAACTCTTTTAATTCGTAAACTAATTTTCTTAAAAGTAAAATATAGCCTACTAAAAATGGGCAATCCCGTTATGGAACTGCCCACTCATTTTTGAAAACTATGCAATTTTTCCAAGTCTGCAAACCCGCATAAACGATATACTCCCCATATGATAGTTTTGGATATTTCCATTGTCTACCATATGGGGAGCATATCAAAATACAGCTTTATCAAAAACTTTTAATTGTCCATTGGTTTCATCGTCGGGACGAAATCGGTCATATTGATAAGTTCCTCCATAATCTGTTTTACTGTCCTATTTTCTCGATTCTCCAAATCGTCAATCTGTAATCAGGTCATACTATGAATCACTTTTACATCGTGTATGTGTACGATTTGATGTAAATGATGTATGCTCTTATGACTAACTTCTGATTTTATAAGAGAAGTCCTGACATTCCCGATACGGGAACATCAGGACTATATTATTTTACTCATTTTTGAAGTATAAGTCAAGTCCCTCAAATTCGGAGCGCTTGAGTTCCTTTGTCACATCGGTGTAGATATTAAGCGTGGTGGAAATATCCTTGTGACCGAGTGCGTCCTGAATTACCTTCACATTTACTCCTGCTTCACACATTCTTGTCGTGAATGTATGTCTGAGAGAGTGACAGCTAAAGTGTGACAGCAATACCTCCGCATTTTCATCTTTCAATAACTGCTCATCATTACAGTCCCGGATAATCCGGCGGATTGCCTTGTTCAGCGTTGATTGATGTTGAGCCTGCCCGAAGCGGTTAATAAATATGAAATCGCTGTACCCGTCAATGATAACCTCGCAATGTAAATCAAACATTTCCTGCCTTTCCTTTTCCATAAGGAAGGCTTCTTTTACAAAATCAAGCATTGGTACTTGTCTGTTGCCCGCTGGGGTTTTTGTTGTATTCACATTGAAGTAGCAGCCTTTCTTGCTGTCATCGGTTCGGTGATCGTAGTAAACCAAAGTGTGATTAACATCAATAATGCCTTCTTCCATATCAATATCGCACCATCTCAGCCCGGTCACTTCACCAACTCGTAATCCCGTACCGACCATTACCGCAAATATCGGATACCAGTTTTGTACTTTCGGCGTGTTCTTCAGATAGTCAAGAAACAAATCCTGCTCAGGTCGTGTTAATGCCCTGCGTTTTTCCGTCTTAAAAACATGGGATTTTTTCAGCTCTCTCAACACATTGTCAGACGGATTGTTACGAATGTAATCATCATCAACCGCCATATCCAAAATCTGATGAAGCACGGTATGGATACTGTCAATCGTAGAAGCCTTTACTCCTCTTTCGTCGGCAAGATAATTATAGTACCGCTTAACATCAGATTTTTTCAGAGTTGAAATACGCTGTTTTCCGATATTTGGACGGACGAAAGTCTCATACATATATTTATAATTTTCAAAGGTATTGTTTTTCAATCCTCGTTTCAAAACTTTCCACAAATCAAAAAGTTCATTTACTGTCGTATAGCGGGCTTCGGTCTTAATGCCATCGCTTTTATCTTTTGCAATCTGTTCTTCCTTTGCACGAAGATCATCTAAGTTCCTCGCATAGACATAACGCCTCTTTTTGTTTGCGTCCACCCACGAGTATTGGTAAGTACCGTTGCTTCTTTGTAATTCCCCGGTACGAAGAACTACTCTTGATTTATCCTTTCTCTTTTCCTTAGCCATAAGTCACCCCTCCTAAATATGCTTTTTACCCTTGATATAGGTATCTAATTTCTCCCGGACAATAAAAACCTAATTCCCAAGCGGCACTACAAACGGGCATTTCTTTTGCTGTGATAATTGTCTGAGCTTCGTTATCCCGATACCGGAATATGCCGCCGCTTCTTCAATAGAAAGACATTTTTTCTCCCATATTGGCTTGTCAGCATTCCTTGCTTCAAGCTTTGCCTTATAAGTCATAACTTCATCATCCATAGTAGTTCCTCCTTAAATCGAATATGATTTTTTTATGTACTCATCAAAAACTTCTCTTTTTATCAGCCTGCGGTTTCCAATCCACAATACAAATGGGCAATCCTCTTTGTTTGTCATCTCGTAGAGCTTATCCCGACGGCAGCTCTTTTCTTGTTTCCGTTTGTTTCTTTTAGCTTTTTAATCACTTCGTACTTTTTCTGTTCTTTCATTCTAAGTTCAACCTTTCTGATAAAAACCACCTCCGAAGAGATAGTTTACTATGATATGTGTTTTTTAGGAATCCTTTTGGGACATTTTCTCTTGCGCTTTCTTAAGACATTATCACTTTTGGAGCAGA
>NZ_QWES01000030.1:0-44917 GCF_009936115.1 Anaerotruncus sp. 80 | reverse complement strand
ATTCGTTCTCTCGGGAAAGCCTCGCGTTTGACCTACCTGCGATTCAAGCCGCGTTGACACTTGCTTTCATCGGGTTAGGTCATAAAAAACAGGATTTCTCATCTTTCGAGAAACCCCGTCTGCATACTACAGTGTTTTATCATCCTCTGGTATATTAGTCTCCCCAATCGGCTCACTGATTATCTCATGAAATTCTTTCGCTTCTTCTGCTTCTTTCACGGCATTACGCGCTTTTCTGGCTTTTTTAATCGCCTTTTTCATTTCTCTCTTGGCTTCCTTTGCCGCTTCCTCCGCCTCTGCAATCTTCTCATCCTTAGTCTTGATCAGATCCGGCTTGCTGTATACAATGTCAAAGCCAATTTTAATCACATTAGCGCCCTGCACCACAAAACAAATGCCCAAAATCATCAGCACGGATAAATGCAGCATAGACGAATTGAAAAATGCGTAGATACCAATCGCCAAATTCAAAAGGCTCACACTAAACGCCCAGTAAAAATCAATGTTCTTCTCTCTGGTATCAGTCTCAAAGGCAAGCACGGAAAAGCCTCTGATTCCCGAAATCATGCTCCACATTCCGAATACAACGGGTACTGCGATATCTGCTGCCAGCCGTCCGGTCAAAACTACAATACCTAAAATAAATGTGGTAAGACCGTCGATAAGCACCCAATGCCCTGCATCTACATCGTTTCTAATTCTCTTATATACAAAACATTCCACAAGTCCAACAAACATCAGGATAATTCCAATGGGAAATGCAAGTGACAGAAATGATAATCCGGCATTTGCAACAGAAAATACCCCTAGAAAAGTAAGCAGAATGCCTGCGATTACAGTAATAATTCTCAACTAAGAAGACCTCCTTGTCCAACTCTATACTCTAGACATTATACTGGCTGCCGGAAATAAAGTCAAGAAACAGCTCAGCACAAACCATAGCAGACAAGCAGCGATAAGCAGTCTGCGGTATGGCAACGTTGACAAATTTCCGATTTTCGTCGATTCTGTCAACAAAATCAAGATTTTCGCCCTCAAAAAACGTCTATTTTTACTTTCAACATTGACAAATTGGACAGATTTCTAGAAAAATGTCCAGTTTGTCACAGTTTTTCACCGAAAACGTTGACAAAATTAACAGAATCACGTTTTTTGTCAACGTTGTCAATGTGGAGCCCATCTTCACCCCTCTGCTTACATCCTCGCCGCGGGCACAACTTCTAGGGACACCTCTCTTCCCAGGCGTGCCGCAAGTTTCTCAAGAAAACTGCCTTCTCGCTGTCCCTCTGGCGCCTCTCCTACAATCACTCGATCGGCGTAGTTCTTTTCTGCTAGCTTTGCTAATGTACCGATCGCGTCCTGTGACCGTTCAACAGTCAGCTGCGCGCCTGCATCCTTCGCTTTCTCATAGAGAAATTCCAGCGCCTCGCCTTCCTGGCTGTTGTTTAGAAAGTTTTCGTTTTCCGGCGCAATATGAATTACGAATATCTGCTCATCCCCCGCACGCTGCAGCGACTTTCCATAGTCGATAAGCCGCTGACAGGTTTTCTGTTTGGTGACGCAAACCATAATATTTCCCATAAAGTCCTCCAATAAAATCTATTATCTACAGTATAGCATATCTCCCTTGGATAATTGTGATTGTTATTTGAAGGAAATATAAAACCGAAAAAGAATATCGCCTTGCTTTTCCTTTATTGCTATGTTAGAGTAATAAGAAGTTAATAAAAAGGGAGGTGGCTTGATGTCGTTTATTCGCTAATTGAAGGGCAATAAAATATTTGTTCTCATCTAACGGTTATGATGAGTTTTTTGTTGTACTTGTTTTGCGGATAAATCATTCAGGCTGACTTTCTGTTATAGGCAGTTTTTATTTGGGTGCCTATATAGTTTCCTATGTGTTTTTATAGGCGCAAAACAAGCGGCGGATAACTCAGAATAACGAGTTGTCCCTTTTTATTGTCCTTTTTCAATGTAACAATTCCAAATGAAATACAGAAAAAGGAGTAAATAAACATGATAAGGAAATTTGAAAGCAAAGACGCAAGCCGCGTGATGGAAATCTGGCTCAATTCCAATATAGATGCCCACTGGTTTGTGCCGGAGACTTACTGGCGGTCTCAATACCCGAACGTGGAGAAGCAGCTTTTGGAAGCAGACGTTTATGTATACGAGCAGAATCAGGAAATACAAGGATTTGTCGGCATGATGGACGATTATATCGCCGGAATCTTTGTCGACAAAAAATATCGCTCTAAGCGGATTGGAAAGTGCCTTTTGGATTTCGTCAAGGAACTCCATCCTGCCCTCTCCCTGCACGTTTACCAAAAGAATCAGCGCGCAGTGAACTTCTATTTGCGGGAGGGTCTGACTATTGCAGCAAAAGGAATGGATGAAGACACAAAAGAGGCAGACTGTGAAATGACATGGCAGAAAAATTTTTAGATTTAACTCTGTCTGTAACCTGTCAAGTATGGTAAAATAAAAATATGGAAAGAGTTATTTTACATTGCGATATGAATAATTTTTATGCTTCAGTAGAGCTTCTGTCAAGACCCGACCTGAAAAACATGCCCGTTGCTGTCTGCGGCGACCCTGAAGGCAGACACGGTATTGTCCTCGCCAAAAATCAGCTGGCAAAGTCAGCAGGCGTTGTTACCGCAGAAACCGTCTGGCAGGCAAAGAAAAAATGCCCGGGTCTTCAATTTGTGCGGCCTCACCACGATAAATACAAGGAATACAGCGACCGCATCAATAAAATTTATCTGGAGTATACCGATATGGTGGAGCCTTTCAGCATCGATGAATCCTGGCTTGATGTCACAGCCAGCCAGAAACTCTTTGGCAGTGGCAGACAGATCGCCGACACCATTCGTCACCGTATCAAATCGGAGCTGGGTCTGACCCTGTCAGTGGGTGTTTCCTACAACAAAATCTTTGCAAAAATGGGCAGCGAATACAGGAAACCCGATGCTACTACGGAGTTAACCCGGCAGAACTATCCCGCGCTCCTCTTTGGAAAACCGGTCGGCGAACTGTTCTTTGTCGGCTTTGCCACAGCAGAGAAGCTAAAGACCATTAACATCCGCACCATCGGTGATCTGGCTGCGGCAGATCCCAGGGCATTGGAACGCCTTCTGGGGAAGCAGGGACCGCTGCTGCACAGCTATGCTAACGGTCTTGACGACAGCCCGGTCTGCCTTTACAACCAGCGGGAAAAAATCAAATCCGTGGGCAACGGCATCACCTTTGCGCGCAATCTGACAGGTATCGAAGACATCACCACAGCGCTGACCAGCCTTTCCGACACGGTGGCAAGCCGGCTGCGTAAATATCAGATGAAATGTTTCGGCGTCAAAATTGATATCAAAGATCCTGCCTTTAAAACGATTTCCCGTCAGAAGCAGCTGCCTCAGCCGACCAATCTTGCCGCGGATTTAAAAAAAGCCGCCCTGGAGCTTCTTGGCTCCTCCTGGCGACTTTCCGATCCCATTCGGCTTCTGACCCTGACCGCCATCAATCTCACTGACGAAACGGCAGAGGAACAGCTTTCTCTTTTCGATGCGCCGGCAGAAACCCGTCAAAAAGGTGAATCCATCGAGCGGACTATGGACGATATCCGAAAAAAATTCGGAAACAGTTCCATCACCTTCGGTCAAATTCTTGACAACGACATCGGCATCGACTTATGATTCTATAAACTGTACGCTTTCAATGGCATCAATACGCAGGAGGTACTCCTCCTGCTTTTTATTGTTCAGCCTAATTTTAACCCAATCCTCATCGGCGTCTAAAAGGACGCAGTCCTTTTTCTCCACCGCATACCCATAGTCCGCCGCCTCATCAGAAAGCTCCAGCTTGATATGCTTTCCGATATTCTTTGCAAGAATCTCCCGCAGGGATTCTTTTTCCGAATCGACATAACCTTCCTCTTTCAAAATTCCTTCCAGTTTTCTGACCCGCTTTGAAAGGGCGGAAACATTAAACCAGGCAAGGAGCCCAAAGATAAAGCCTAAAACACCAAAATATTCCATCACTTGTCCTCCCTTTCAAATTTAATCGAAGAGATGGAAGCAATCTGAATCAGCTTCGTCTCTGTTTTCTTTCCATTCTGATATTCAATATATGCCCAGCTTCCGTCAAAGTCTAAAATCCTGCACGTCTTATTATTGATATCAAAATCTATGTCTTCGTCTGTAAACGTGATTTTTACAGGTTTCCCTGCCGCTTCCCGAAGAAGTCTGGTCACCACAGGTTTCCTCGCAGTTTTTCTGCTGTCATGCCCGGCATCTGCCTCCATATGATCATGTAAAAGGTAGTCGCAGCTTACACCCAGAATGTCAGAAAGCATCACAATTTTTTCCATTTCAGGATAGGCCGTCTGCAGCTCCCATCTGGATACCGTCTGTCTCGTCACATTCATCAGTTCCGCCAGCTGCTCCTGGGTCAAATTCTTTTCTTTTCGCGCCTGCGCAATCTTACTTCCAATTTCCATCGCACGCCTCCTTGTTTTTATGGATTTATCTTACCGCAAATCCGGAAGCTGCGCAAGTGGCGTACCGGTTTCAAAATGTAACATTTGGGTTGCGTTTGCTGAATTGCTTTGGAATAGAAGCACTACACCTATTATCCGGCGCACATAAACAGAACCGGAATCACCTGCTTTACAGTGTTCCGGTCCTTTCCCCGCATTTGTGTATTTCTGTCGTTTATGCCCTTATGCTTCCGCAGCAAACAGCGCCCCCGGGTTCATGATTCCCTTCGGATCGAAGACATCTTTGATGCCTTTCATCAGTGCCAGTTCCGCTGCCGGCTTCTGCGCTTTCAACTCTTCCACACGGATTTTTCCGATGCCGTGCTCGCCGGTCACCGTGCCGCCATAGCTGTAGCAGATGTCATACATCTTGTGTTTCAACTCCTCCGCATAGTCTGGAATAGATCCGTCCGGCAGATACAGAATGTCGTTATGCACGTTGCCATCGGCAATGTGGGCGATAACATTAGTTCCTGTATGGTATTCAGCCACCAGTTCTTTCAGCCGCAGAATGAAATCGGATACGTGAGATACAGGCACCGCCATGTCGAAAGAATCGCAGATTTCATCCTTGATCAGCTCATAGTGCTGGCTTCTAACAAGCAGCAGTTCCTCCTGCTCCTTGTCCTTGCCCGCAAAGAGACACGGGAGCGCTTTGTTCGCCTTACAAATCTCATTAATTGCCTTTACAGCATCGTACAGCTGCTGTTCCGTCCGCTCCGACAGGATAATCAGAAGGTCAGCGCTGCCGTCCTTTGCCTGCCACGTAAGACCCAGCATCTTTGCTGTGTCCACAAAGAGACGCTTATCCATATATTCTACGGCCAGAGGCGTGTAGCCGCTCTTTAAAATGTCCGTTACCGCATGGCAGGCATCCTGAATTTTCTCAAAAGGCGCTACGATGGTAGCAGTCGCCTTATCCTTTGGAAAAATCTTCAAAATCACCTTCGTTACAATAGCCAGAGTGCCTTCGCTTCCCAAAAGCAGCTGGGTCAGGTTATAGCCGGCATTGTTTTTAATCAGTTTGCCGCCCAGCTCCAGGATCTCTCCATTTGGAAGCACCGCGGTAACACCCAGAATGTGTTTGCGCATAACGCCGTGACGCACAGCTCTGGCTCCGCCGGCGTTGGTCACAGCCATGCCGCCCATCTGGGCTCCCTCGTCTCCCGGATGGACCGGAAAACTGAGACCATCATGATGTTCCAGCTCTTCCAGCAGATCCATCAAGGTAACGCCGGCTTCCAGCACGGCAACCATATTTTCCTCGTCGATTTCCAAAATATGGTTCATCCTCTCTGTAGAGATGATGATGCTGCCGACTACCGGCGTGCACCCTCCGGCAAGGCCTGTAGCGCCGCCCCGCACTACCACAGGCACGGTCATAGCATCTGCAATCTTCACCACAGCCGCAACCTCTTCTGTATTTGCCGGTTTGACCACCACCGAGTCTGCCGCTGCAGCCGGCCGATAAGTAATCTCCACTTCGTCGTACAGGAAAGCCTTCGTCCGCTCCCTTCCGGTAATGACAAAATCCTCACCTACTGCCTGAACCAGACATTCTGTCACTTCTTTTGTGATTGGATTATATTTCATACTGCATCACCTGTCCTTTCTGTCAGCTTTGGCTGCAAATGCCTCCGTCAGCTTCGGCACGATTTCATAGAGATCCCCCACAAAACCGTAATCGGAAATATTGAAAATCGGTGCGGACGGGTCATTATTGACTGCGATAATCAGATCCGCGTCCTTCATGCCGGCAATATGCTGAGGCGCACCGGAAATACCGCAGGCGATGTACACCTTTGGTTTTACTCTGTTTCCGCTGTAGCCAACCTGAATGCTGCTGGCCGCCATGCCTGCATCTACCAGCGCCCGGGATACGCCAAGCTTGCCGCCCAGCACATCTGCCAGTTCCTGCAGCAGCTGCAAATCCTCTTCCTTTCGGATGCCGCGGCCGCCTGCCACGACCACCTCTGCGTCAGTGATATCCACATCGCAGGTAGAAATAATCTCTTCGATTTTCACTCCTTTATGCTCTTTCACATATGGCTGTATCTTTTCGATGCGGATCTCTGCTCCTCCGCAAAGCGTCGCCTCCTGAAACTCCTTATATCTGACCGTAGCCATCTGCGGCCTGTTCATCGTCTTGATGTGAGCCAGAATGTTGTCGCTGAATGCCGGTCTAATCTGTTCCAGCGCTCCGTCATCAGCGATTTTCAGTTCTGTACAGTCTGCGGTAAGACCAGTTTCCAAAGCCGCTGCCATTCTCGGCGCCAGAGATCTTCCCAGATGGGTCGCTCCGATCAAAATCGTGGCCGGTCGGCGCTCCCTGATAAAGCTGACGATGTTCTCCGCAAAGAGTCTTTCCTCCGGCTGTGCGAAGCACGCATCTTCCATCACGTAGACCTGCTCTGCCCCTTTGAGACATAGCTCGGAGGCATCGGTTTCGCAGCCTGTCAGCAGCAGGCAGGAAAGACTTTCCCCTGCAGCCTCTGCCAGCTGGCGTCCTTTGTATAACAGTTCAAAGGCAACTCTGTGAATATGGTCGCCTTCCATTTCTGCGATAATCAGTATGCCCTTGTATTCGTTTTCACATATCATCTTATCCAACTCTGACACCCCCTTCCGTCAGTTCCTTCTTCAGCAAATCGATGAAATCCGGAAGCTTTTCTCTGAATACCCGGCTTTCTCTCTCCTCGGTCTTCGGCACTTCAATGCAGGCAACCTTAGTTGGGGAACCCGCAAATCCTGTGTCCTCTTTCGACAGAGACGGAAGATCAGAAAGACCGATTTTACGTATATCTGCGGTGAGGGATTCCAGCTTCCTGTCCACCGTCGGCAGCTGGAGCTTTCCGATGTTTTTCGTCACACCGATTAAAGCCGGCAGGTACATGGTACGAATCTGACGACTGCCGCACAGATTTTCTATGGACACTCGCACAGTCTTTTCATCAGTCAGTTCAATAGAATCCACATAATAGGCATGGGGAATACCGAGAAGTTCCGCAGTCTCAGCGCCTACCTGGGCTGTATCGCCATCTACTGATTTTTCACCGCACAAAATGAGATCATAATCTCCTGCAGCGACAGCTGCAGACAGGGCCTTGGAAGTGGCAATGGTATCTGAACCGCCAAAAGCTCTGTCAGTAAGAAGAATGCCCTCATCGGCGCCTCTTGCATAAGCATCCTGCAGTGTCTTTTCTGCACGCAGCGGCCCCATCGTCATGGCTGTCACATGAGCGCCGTACTTTCTTTTCAGCTCCAGAGCCGCCTGCAGAGCGCTCTCATCAAAGGGATTGATTTCCGCCGGCGCAGAGGATCTATCCACTACGCCTCGCTCGCTGTCAAACCTGACCTTCTCCATGTCAGGTACTTCCTTTATCAAAACGAGAATATTCATGTATCTCTCTCCTCATTTGGTCTTTTCACAGCAGCCGACCGGGCCTTTTCGCTTTTCTTCTGCACGCCTCACGGTCAGCGCTGCTTTTCATAGATTTATTTTCATATTTTTCAAAGTGGTCTTACCACTTGTATTGTACAATAATTCTGTGTTCTTTGCAATACTTTTTTCACAGTAAAACAACGAAATATGCGGACACCTTTGCCAGCGAAAAAGTGAGATAAGCCCCCAATCTTCTTGCTGCACCATTTTCTTCAAAAATGGACTAAATGGTGCACTTTTTTAAAGGTTATAAGCAATATCTGCACCATATACGTTAAAATAAGGTGTCATGGTGCAGATTCTATTGTACAAGGTTTAAAATAAATGGCTTTATTGGAATAAACTAGATAATCCTGGCAGACTCTGCTTCCAGTTTATGTAAGAATTTTCCATAATCATAGGGACTTACGATAATTCTTCTGTATTTTCAGCGCTTACGCGCACCATTCCCCTTATTTTCAGGGCATTTGGTGCAGAATTCAGATTTGCATCAGAGTAAAGCGCACCATAACATCATTTTTTTCTCAAAATGGTGCATCTCCAACCTTCATGGGCTTCGTTTCGCGTTTTGCATCTTCTTGCATTTGCCGTATTTATGTACTTTTCTTTCATTGCTTTTTCCTGCTGTTTCCGCTACAATAGAAGAAATGAGCATTACAGTTGTGAGCCTCGCTCCCGCAGCTTCATAAGGAGGAAACTTCCATGGCAGAATACATAAATGAAAAAACAAGCGAAAACAAAAAGCTTTCAGATCAGGTCATCCGCCACATTCAGCAGATGATTTTGGACGGGGAGCTTTCCGAAGGCGACAAACTTCCGCCGGAACGGGAAATGACAGAACGGTTCAGCATTGGACGCCCTGCCCTTCGGGAGGCGCTGAAGTCCCTGGAAATGCTTGGTCTGGTGGAACGACAGCACGGAAGAGGCAACTTCATCGTCAACAATATCCAGTCCAGCTATTTTGAGCCTCTGTCTCTTTCCTTCATACTAAGCCACGGCACCCAGCAGGAGCTTTACGAGATGCGCAGCTGCCTGGAACTTTTTGCCGTCCGCAAAGCAGCTGATACTGCTTCTCCTACGGACATCCTTGCACTTCGCAGCAATCTGAAACAGATGATGGCAGCAGAAGACGCTTCATCAAAGGCAGTCTTTGACCGTGGCTTTCATCTGGAAATCGTGCGTATCGCAGGCAATACCCTGCTCTACAATACTATGGAAAACCTGTCCTATCTCATGGATCGTTTCATCGAGCGCAGCGTCCGTCTTTCTTACTTTGAAGGAGACTCCATCGAGAACATCTACAAAGAGCACGAGGCTATTATCAGCGCTATCGAGCATCGCAGCGCTCAGACTGCCGAGGATGCCATGAAGAAGCATTTGGGCAAGATCAACGTACCTATGATTAACGATGCAATCAGCGCAAAATAGGCTTAGAAGACACTTCCTGCAGAACATATCAGTATATCGACAAACAAAAACCATCCGCAGCTTTCTTTTGAAAGATACGAATGGTTTTTTATGACAGTTTTTTATGATATTCCTGCATTACATAAAGTGATGCAAAAGCATCTGCATCAGCCTTTCATCTGTCAAATTCAATCCATTTTTTTATAGAAATCCTTCGAATTGTCCAATATATGCGCTTCCGCGTTAGGATAAACAACCACCTTTTTCGGCGCTCCATCGTCGATACGAGAAAGAATCTCGTCCCAGGTTTTTACATATACTGCCCCTGAGCGTTCATCGATGTACCACGCGTCTCTTGCGCCCTTTATGGTATGGCTTGCAAACACGATAGCCTGCTCCATATTCTTCTTGTATGATGTATTTAGTCCAAATACATCAATACGCTCCTTTCTTCTCAATTTTGATATAATCGTTAGTAACACTGTGGACTTTTTATCTTTCTTTTATAGCTTCGACTATTTGAAGGAGTGTATTGCCACAGTTTTATCTGAATCATTTATAGTTGGATAAGCCTTTGAGTTTTCATTTCACGCAAGTCTATGATGATAAAACTATGTGGACAGACACAGTGATTATTCATTTAGGAGGTTTCTTATGATTTATGTTGGAATCGACATCGCCAAACGAACACATTATGCTTGCGTCATGCACTCTGACGGTGAAATCCTTGCAGATCCATTTCCTTTTACGAATGATCGTGCCGGATTTCAACTACTGCTTAACTGCATCGGCTCCTATCCCAAAGAACAACTTCTTATTGGAATGGAGTCTACTGCCCATTATGCAGAAAACCTGACTTCTTTTCTCTTTAGCAGAGATTTTCAGGTCTGTATCATCAATCCTATCCAGACCGCTTCTTTACGTAAGTCTAACATTCGTAAAACAAAAACCGACTCCGTAGATACCTTTCTCATCATCAAAGCATTGTCTCTACATAATTACCGCTGTTTTTCAAAGCGTGATTATGATTCTTTGCAATTAAAAAACCTTTGCCGCTTTCGCCAGAAACTGATGAAAGCAAGAACAAAGGTTAAAATTCAGCTCGTATCCTATGTGGACCTTATCTTTCCCGAACTCCAGTTTTTCTTTAAGTCTGGAATCCATACAAAGTCCTGTTATGCGCTCCTGAAAACCGAGTCTAATCCCGACAGGATTGCAAAAATGCATCTCACGCGGTTATCAAACCTGCTGAAAAAGACCTCTATGGGCCACTACACTAAAAATCATGCTATCGCATTGAAAGAGCTTGCATCGCAATCCGTCGGTATTAATGATGATACACTATCTTTGCAGATTTTGCAATCCATTGAACAAATTGAAATGTATTCGCAGCAAATTTCCAGGGTAGAAGCTTCTATCAATGAAATCATGGATAACATGGACTCTGTAATTAAGACTATTCCGGGTATCGGCAACCTCAACGGTGCCATGATTATTGGTGAAATCGGTGATATCTCCAGATTTGAAAAGCCATGCCAGCTCCTGGCTTACGCCGGTTTAGATCCTTCAGTTTACCAGTCCGGTAAATTTACCGCTGCGAAAACCAGAATGTCTAAACGCGGCTCAAAGCTATTGCGCTATGCACTAATCAATGCAGCATGGCAGCTTACGCTCCACAATGAAACATTCAAAGCCTATTACGACTTGAAAGTCTCACAGGGGCGGCGCCACTACAATGCCCTTGGTCATGTTGCACACAAGCTGGTGAGAGTGATCCATAAAATGATGACAGATAATCTTGTCTTTGATTTAGATTAGTTCCTGCTTATCAACTATATTAAATTTTCAAAGCACCTCATTCGATGCTTTATTTGTTATGCACTGCTTTAGCCAAAACTTTTTAAAAATTTTTTTCAATTTACTATTGACTTTTCATAGTTGGTCTCCTTTGGGTAACATCCGGACCACATCATCCCGCCCGGCTCAGAGTGTCCCCAGCTGTCGTAAAGAAAGTGCACACACTGGCCGAAAGGCGTATTTGCAGCCAGAATATAGGTGCCCCCATCCTTTAAGGATGCTTTGGTTTCCGGGGTATAGGCACAATTTGCTTCGGCAGGTTTAAAATGATTGTTGGCAATCACCACATCGCAGTCCGGGACAAAGGCAGCCCGATAGTGCTTTGCCGCATAGACATTGGCTTCCTTGAATTCCTCTTCAAAATCCCCTGCAAAAAGCTCGCAGATCTCCGCCTTTCCATTGAGTACCACGTCGATTTTAAAATCCAGGCCCATCATTCTTGCCGCCTCTTCGGCGTCCGAACGCATTTTTGTCTTTGGATTTCCCATGTTAAACTCATTCAGCGTAGTAAAACTGTGGTTCGCCGTAATGGTGCGCATGGATGCGACTCCCGGCAAAATACACTTTGCGCCTCCGCTGAATCCAAAAAAGCTGTGCGCCATGGTCGTTCCAATGGCGACTTTATATTCCGCGGCCATCACATCTGCATTGATTTCTACCGGTACGTTGTTGCTTGTATTGCCGATAAAGATATGATTGAAAAACACATTGTGATTGTAAATTTCAAAATCGCTGACCAGTTCCTCACCCAGTTTCTTTACAAAATGTTCTCGGTACATGACGCCGTGAGTGCCCAGTGCCGCTACAAACCATATGTTTTCTTTGGGCACGCCTGCCTGCAGCAATTCCCTGATGACCGCCTTTGCAGGCGCTTCACAGGGCGTGGGTCTTGTAATATCATCTATGATAATCACCGCGCTTTTCTTTCCTTTTGCACCTTCGCAAATCGGCACCGTCCCGATGGAGGCATGAATTTTATCCGCAATTTCCTCCTCCGAAAGTTTTGGCGTCCGATACCCTGCAAATTCCGAAATATGCACTTCCCAGTTTTCTGGAAAGTCAATGGAAATGGGCTTATCGCCATACATGTTATTGGCAGGTAAATGATACTGCATAATCCTTTCCTCCTATAATCTGATATTCATCGCCTTTGGAATACCGACTCTGACAGCTGTAGGAATATCCGATGAGCTGCAGTAGGACGCATTGATTTCCGCATCTCCCTGCATGGAAAGATACATAAAAATGTCCGTTTTATCCCAGTCTGTCACTCTCTGCAGGTGCCTGCGCATTTCCCTGCATGCCTCTGTCAGCGCCTCATAATAGTTATTGCCGCAGGCATTGACATACCATTTTTCGTCGGTTTCAAGAAGCGGCCACTCTAAGTGGGTATTTTTAATGACATCTACTTTTACCGTTGTCGTGCCTGCCGATTCAACGGCTGCTCCGCAAATTTCTCCGTCTCCCATGGCTGCGTGAAGATCTCCAATCTGCAGAAGCGCGCCTTCCGTAAAGACCGGCAGATAGATGGTACTGCCCGGTTTTACCTGCTTGCAGTCCATGTTGCCGCCATGTTTTCCCGTACAAAAGCATGGAATTTCTCCATCCGCAGGGGTTGTCCCGATGGTGCCGACCATAGGATTTAATGGAAAAGACACGCCTTTAAAATAGGCGTTGCCGCGGTCTGCCTTCACGAAGGCTGTCCGTTCCTCTATCTCATCGCAAAGGGGTCCAAAATCCGGACAGGTGACGATGACGCCCTGAGGCTCCAAGGCGATATCCAGAATTTTTACGGCAAGAACATCTCCCGGCATTGCGCCCTCTACATACAGCGGTCCCGCCGTAGGGTTTGACTCTTCCAGGGGAATTTCTGAACCCATCTGCTTCTCGCTGACAAGGACATTGCTGAAAGCGTCCATAGAGTGAAATGCTACGATTTCACCCGGCTTACATGTGCCCGCCGGTTTATGGTCCGGTGAAAAAGTCAGTGTCGACTGTTCTATCAATTTCATATATCCGTCTCCTTCTATCATGCTGCTAAAATACAATATTTGCCGCCAGTACAATCAGCGGAATTGCGATAACGGTTCTCTCCAGGAAAATAATGAACAGATTACCGACATTGAGTCCAACCTTGGACTGAATTGCCAGAATTCCAACTTCAGTCATAAATATAATCTGTACCAGAGAAAGGGTTCCGATAATCCATCTGGTTGCAATCGACTGAATGTTGATGCCTAAAACTGCCGGAATAAACATATCCGCAAAACCGGCCAGCGCTGCCGGCGCTGCCGCAAAGGCTTCTTCTACACCCAGTACGTCAAATAACAGTCCAAACGGATAAGAAATCCAGCCTAAAATCGGCGTGTACTCTACCAAAATCAAGGTAAGCGTACCCCATGCAAAGATAACAGGCAAAGTACCAATCAGAACACCAAAGAGCATTTCCGTGCCGGATTTAAAAATCGTGCGAATTTCAAAACGCTCCGCTTGCTGTGAAGCAATCTTTCTTGCCCAAAGGCGGGACTTTACACCCTCCGGTACCAGTTCCATGGACTGCGGCGTGACGCCCGACGCGTATTCATTAGGAATTCTGGTAAGGGGCGGAATTCTCGGCGTAATAATCGCCAGCACAACACCTACTAAGCAAACCACTAAATAGCACTGCAGGAAGTACTGTGTAATATCTAAGGTTTCCGCGACAACCAGACAAAACGGCACATTTACTGCGGAAAAAGCCGTAATGATGACTGCCGATTCTCTCTTCGTGTACTGTCCCTTATTGTAAAGGCTTCTGGTCAGAACCACTGCCATGTTAGCCGCGCCAAGCCAGGAAGTCACGATATTGATGGCAGATTTTCCCGGCAGTTTAAACAGCGGCCTCGTTACTTTCCGCAGAAATACGCCTACATATTCCATGAGTCCGAACTCCGTCAGAAACGGCATAAAATACGTGATGGCGAGAATAATGCCTACCAGTGGATTTGCGATTCCCAGAATCGTCTGACCGGTGGCATCGGAAATAACGGCTTCCGGTCCTACATGAAAATAGCACATCACGATAAACACTGCAGCCACAATGCTGCTGATATAGTACAGCGGCGTAGTCACAAACAGACTGCTCAGTACCCTGTTTTCTACGATACATTTAGGTTTTGCGATACTTGCAACAGGCTGTAAAATCGCACATACGACCAGTAACGCCATGGTAAACCATACAATTAAATTTCCCGTTGATGCTATGATAAAATCAGAAAGCATCGCTGTCAATACGGTAAAGGATCCATTGTTTGGAATTGGCGTTAAAAATAGTAAAACGCCCAATAATGAAAATATAACAAATTTTTGATAGCTTTTTTATCAACGGTTAAATCCATATTATTCATGTTTCTTTCCTCCCTGTTGTTCCATCCATGTGTTCACGGTGCTTTTCCCGCCTACTGGAACAACGCAATCTTTTCAATACGGTCAAAGGCTTCTTTCAGGGTATCCACGTTTACGGTGCAGGCGATACGCACGTAGCCTTCTCCGCAGGCTCCAAAGGCGTTTCCCGGCAGCATCAGCACGTGGGCCTCCCTCAAAATCAGTTCCGCCGCCTGATCGCTGTTTAATCCTGTTTCCTTGATATTCATAAACAAGTAGAAGCTGCCCTTTGGTGGGTAAATCACAGAAAGCTTTGGAATCTGGTTGATTCTCTCCGCCGCATAAAACATTCTCTTTCTGTATTCCTCTATCATCGGCGGCTGGATTTCTGCTCCGTGACGCAGGGCGTGGAGCGCAGCCCTCTGTGATACTGACGGCGCTGTAAATACCACGTTTTCGTTAATCTGCTGAATCACTTTGATGATGTAATCCGGCGCGATGATGTTGCCCACTCTCCAGCCGGTCATGGTGAAATTCTTGGAGAAAGAATTGAGAATGATGGTTCTTTCTCTCATGCCCGGCATTGTCGCAAATGGCACAAACGGATTCTGATAGCTGAAGGCGGTATAGATGTCGTCTGAGATAACGACTAAATCGTATTTTACGGCAATTTCAGCGATCTTCTCCATGGTTTCCACAGTCAGGCAGTTTCCCGTCGGGTTGCTCGGCGAGTTGATGACCAGCGCTTTCGTCCGCTCTGTAATCAGGGATTCCAGACGCTCTATGTTAATCTGAAAATCCTCTTCTTCGTAGGTGGGAAGTTCCACAGGAATGCCTCTTGCCAGTTCCACCTGCTGCGGATACGGCGTAAAGAATGGGGCCTGCAGGATTACTTCATCGCCATCGTCTACGATAGCTTCCAGTGCCAGATACATGCCCAGGCATGCGGAGGCTGTTACAAAGACTTCTTCATCTGCAACATTCATATCGTACTCTTCTTTATAGTATTTGCAGATTTCCTCCCGAAGCTCCGGGTCACCTCTGAAATCCGTATATTTGGTATGACCAATCCTGGCATCTTCATAGGATTTGTCAATAATCAATCTGTCCGTAATCAGATCCGGATCTCCCAGACTGAGGTTAATACAGTCATCGAAAGATTTAGCCATTTCATCGGATTTTCCCATGGCCGTGCTCTGATCCTTCCAGTATCTTTTTGCAACAAATCTGTGCTTCATATTGCTATGCTACCTCCTGATACTTCAGTTTATGTGGTAAGACCTCTTGCATATATTAAAGCACAGGTCGACAAAAAATGCAACAAGAAAATCACCCTATTTACAAATTTCTGAAAACATTTCCTGCTGCCAGCGTGCAATCACACACACGCACTGCGCCACGCCTATCGCAAAATCCGTGCAAAGTAAAACATTGAGCCGAAGCTCAATGTTTTTACCCAGTTATTTACTTCAACCCAACATTTTATATTGGGCCTCTTTTTATTACTGTTATTTATTCTGCTGCCAGTTTTCTGATGGCGCTTTTGTAGATGTCTTTGGCCAGTCTCAGATCCTCGATGAACATATACTCGTTGGCCTGATGTTCCGTCAGCTCCCTGCCGGGAAGCATAGGTCCAAAGGCAACGATATTTTCCATAGCACGGGCATAAGTGCCGCCGCCGATTACTGTGGCGCGTCCCATATCTCCGGTATGCTCTCGATAGGCTTCCAGCAGTTTGGTTATCACCGGTCCGTCTTCTTCGAGAAAAACATATGGCTCATTATAGAGGAGTTCCATCTTTACGTCCCCATAGCCGCTGCTTGTCATATGCTTCCTGATCTGTTCCAGAATATCCTCGATGCGGAAGGTCACCGGATACCTGATATCCGCCGTAAGGCTGATAGTGTCTCCGTCTGTACGGATCATGCCGAAGTTATATGTAATCTCGCCGCTTTCTTTGTCTGCGGCATAACCGTTCAAGCTTTCTCCATGGTATTCCATTTTGATGCAGTCCCGGAAAAAGCTGCTCAGCTGACAGTCCTCCCGTGTCTGAAAACAGGTCATCAGCTTGGAAATAGCATTTTCCCCGTCCTGCGGCGTACTGCCGTGAGCTGACTTTCCTGTCTCCGTCATGGAAAGAATTTCCCCGCTCTCGCTGCGGAATCTGGCTCTGCAGATATCCGGGACCATGTTTACCGCGTTACCTCCTTCGATATCCTCAAAGCAGGTTCGTGTACGATCAAAGGTGAATCGAACATTCGCAATACCCATCTCAGCATAAATCGCCGGAAAATCCGCATCAGGCGTAAAGCCGAAATCAATCTTTTCCTCTGTCTGTTTATAGTATTCCATATCGATCCAGTCGCCTGCTTCCTCAGTCATACCGAATATAATACGAATCCGCTTATTAAACACGCATCCTTCTTCAAGCAGTTCCCTGATCGCATGAATCACCGCTGCAGCCGGTCCTTTGTCATCCGTAACGCCGCGGCCTATGAGTTTTCCGTCTTCAACAGTCAGCGCAAAGGGTTCATAGTTCCAGCCGTCGCCTGCGGGAACCACGTCCAGATGAACCAGGATTCCCATCAGTTCCTCGCCCTGACCGGTCTCAGCATATCCTATCATATTGTCACAGTTTTTTGTCCTGAATCCATAAGAACCGCAGATGTCCAGAGCGGTATCCAGAACTTTCCGTACCCCTACGCCGAAAGGGCACTCTTTTTGCTCTGTCCTTGCTGAAACACTGTTTATCTCTACCAGTTTTCGCAAATCAGCTATTATTCTGTCCATTCCATGTTCCTTTATCTTTCAAACGGCTTATACTCTACATCAAAGCCAAAGTGCTTAGGTCCAAAGCAGGCAAGTCCTTCCGGTGTCGTCCAGATTTCCGGTGACGGCAGCGCAATGACAGTCATTCTCTGACCCAGATCAAAGTTCGGCGTAGTCAGCGGATCGCCATTTTCTCCAATCATGCAGATCAGATCCGGAGCCATTACATCGATTTCTCCGTTTCTGTATGCCATAATATTCTCGTTTTTCAGCCAGATCTTATAGGTCTCACCAGTAAATTCCGCTTCGCCCTTCAGATGAATTTCTCCAAAGTTGAAACCATCTCTGGTCTCCCAAGGGAATTCCGTTACAACGCCTTTGAAGAGCAGTTTTCCGTCTTTTGCGTCGGCAATAGCTTTTGCCACATCCAGACCCTTTTCTTTTGCTTCCCGCAAAGTAACGCCTATTTCCTGAGCGTATGTAATCATATCCGGAATCAGTGCTTCTTTGATGACTCTGCCTACATTGGCATGGTCTGCAACGCCGACCATATTGTCGCTGGCTACAGCAATGGCTCTTACGATATCCTCTGCTCTCAGGTCACCCTGTACATTCTGAAGCACGATTTTCTCGCCGAACTTGGTGGCAACACCCATAGGATAAATTGGCACATCTTTTACGTAATAGGTAGAATGCTGCAATTCAGGTACGGATCTTCCTGCCGGGTCCGCATCCAGAAGAGGTACGCCCATTTCCAGAGCTGCATGAAGAGCTTCCGCTGTATTGCTGCCTCCTAATTCTGTTGATCCTACTGCATAAATTTTCTTGCCCAGAAAACCTTCCAGAGCCTGCACTGCCAGCACAGAAGACGCTTCCTCCGCAAGACTCAGATCTGCAAATTTCGGATTTTTTCCGCCGGCAGACGGCGCGCCGCAGCCATACGGCGTAACAACATATTCATCGTCAGGCAGTTCGTCCAGTTTGATCAGTTTCAAAGTTTCGCCTTTATCAAAGTGTTTTTTCATCAGGGACAGCCCCTCTTCCAGCGGTCCTCCGCCGCCGGTACCCAGTACCGCACACCCGTATAGTACATCGATCATGTCCTGTTTGTTTAACTCTCTCATTTTATTTTCCTCCGTTATAATTTTATACTGCTGTATGATCAGATCCATCTCTTGAAGTAGACGGGATCAGTCTTTCTAAGACCAGATAGGCAGCCGCGCCAACCAGAATGCCGGTAAACTCAATACCGATAAAGTATGCGATAACTGCGCTGAGCGCCCATGCGATGACACCTGCCAGATTAACGCCGTCTTTCGGCCGGAAGTTTTCCTTCTTTCCTCTTCCTACAATCCAGTAGTCGGCAATAATGACGCCGCCGACCGGACACACTACATAAGACAGCAGACTCAGTACGCCCTCGATATGTCCCAGAATGCCAAGATCGCACAGAATAATGCCGATAATACCGGAAATCAGCGTTGCCTCTCTTCTCCTGTTGTCATTGAGCTTCAGAGCCATAACGATATTGAGCCCTGCGCTGTAGGCATTGGTGGAATTAGTGGTCCACGTCGAGATAACCAGCGCCGTAATGCCGAGAAGAGGAAGCCCTACATCGATCAGCACCATGCTGACATCGTATTCCCCGGACATTTTGGTCAGCAGAATCCCCATGACCAGCGTTACAACACCCATTGGAAATACGCCGTAGAATACAGATTTTACAGTATCCTTCCTGCTCTTCTGAAATCTGGTGTAATCAGCAGCAGTGATTGTGCCTACTGCTGTAAAGTTGAAGGACAGTGCCACGCCTCCCATGAAGCTCATGGTCTGGGCAGTCGCTGTATGCAGTCCGCCGGTGCCGTAGGTCCTGAAAGCCAGGAAAGTTCCGTAGAGCATAATGATCATCAGGAGAGGAATGGATATCTTGTCCAGCTTTTCCAAAGCGCTGACACCGAATACAGCGGTCAGCAGCATGATGATGCCCCAGACCGTATTAGATACGATCACAGGAATTTCGATTCCCGTCATGGCATACATGGCATTGCTGAACGCCTCTCCGCAGACACCGTTCTGTATGCCGAACCATCCTATCATGTTCACCGCGAAAATAGTGCTGACGATAAATCTGGCTCCGGATCTTCCGAAGCCGGCTTCGCAGGCCGTGCAGGATGCCGCGCCCAAATCGCAGCCCATCATACCGGTGATTACCATTCCGATAACAACGACCAGATACCCGAGAGATCCTGAAATAATCGCAGGCCATATAGGCATTGCTTCCGCAAGCAAAGCGCCAAGCAGGAAAGCCGGTACGCAGACACAGATACCTGCCTGTACGAACGCCAGGGAAACCCAGTCCTTTCGTTCATCTTCGCCAATAGGCTTTAATGCCATGGCTTCTACTTGTTTCTGTTCTTTTTTCATCATTCTTCGTGCTTTTACACTTCCTTTCTGAATTTTTAAACATCATATCACAAAATTCTGCCCTTTTCTTTAGGCAGTTGATGAGACACCTCTCATTTCATTTGTGCATCTGCACATTTTTATTGTGATGCCATGAAAATTCTGTTATAATAAAAATCATCATGTTAGCCAATTGAGGAGGAATCGTTATGAGCATTACCCTGAAGGACTGTCTGGCTCTGCCGTCCATGAGTTTCGGCACCGTGATTGCCGGTGCATCCGGCTTAGACAGGATCGTATCATCTGTTTCTGTACTGGAATTTTTTGAACACGAAAGTTATGATCTGGATGTGTTCACTCCCAATGAACTGGTCCTGTCAGCATTTTATGATTTCAAAAACGACGTCAAAATGCAGTGTGAAGCTATCAAGGATCTGTCCAATACCGGTTCAATTGCTCTGGTCCTGTTCTATGTCGGAAAAATCTTACCCTATGTAGACAAAAAGCTGATCCAGACAGCGGATGAGCAGGGCTTTCCCCTGATCGTACTGAAAAACGACAGTTACCGGATTAAATACAGCGATATTATAACCGATGTTATGGGAGTAATCGTTCGCGATCAGGTCCTCTCAAAAGATTTTATCAGTTCAACGGAAAAAAGACTTGCCCAGATGCCTACAGAACTGAGAACCATGGAAAACCTGCTGCGTATCATGTCCAATCACTATAAATGCAATCTGCTTCTCAGCAGCAGCTCTCAGGTCTACTTCCAGGCATCCTACCGTCCATCCTATCTCCTGAACGACCCCGATTATTTCTGTAATCTCTTTCGCGACTCATCCTCAGGATATGCTTCAAAAGATGTGGAACAGGATGGCGCAGAATTTCATATTTACAAAATGGACTTTTCAAATGGCAAAGATACCAGAATGACTCTGTATGCCTCCTGCCACAACACCGTACTGAACGAAAAAATCATCAGCGATATGTGCGCCTGCACCGGTTTTTTCTCCTCTGTCTGGGGATATTCTATAGACCTTCAGTCGCCGCACGCTCTGCTGTCTTTAATCTTTAAAACCGAGGAAGCTGCGGCAAAAAAATACCTTCGGAATTCCAATATCAGCTTCGAGCGCATTTCCAATCTGATTATCATTTCCTCGGGAAATGGATCCATGGAACCGCTGCAGGGCGAGATCTGTCGTCTTTTTAAAGAATATCACAAATTCTATCTTGCAGATCAGATTGACAATCATCTGGTGATTCTGTCCTCTTTCATTCTCTCCGATAGCCTGGACTACGCTCTATACGACGACCTTCACTGTTTTGTAGAAAAATATGATGAGAAAGCCACCTTTTTTATGGACAGGGGAAACAAGGATATGGCTTCACTGAAGCAAACCTACCGGGATTATCTGAAAACCGAGCCGGCTCTGCAGAAAATCTTCCTGAACCGGAGAAACTGGGATAATCACGACATCATGCTTTCTCAGGAGGTTATGTCCCTCTCTAAAACCAGCAACAAACGGACAGAATATCTTTTCAGTATCATAGATTCCCTGAGTCATGATCGCGACGACCTTCTGAAAACTCTGGCCATCTATATGATCGACTGCGATTCAAAACTGAATGCCGCTGCGCAGATGCTGTACCTTCACAGAAACACTGTAACCTACCGTCTGAATAAAGCACGGCAGCTTACCAACACCAGTTTTAACCTGATGCCTGCAGCCTATGACTTCTATACCGCACTGGCCATCTGGAGATATCATAACGTGGAAACTACGTAAAAAATGCAAAGGAAAAAGTCGGCTGCGCCAATTCTATTCAGATGCAGACTTTCCTGATATTCCGGAAATATCAAAAATCGATATTTCCTACATAGTAAAACGAGCCCCTCATGGCTGAGACAGCTCGTTTTACAATCTTCTGTATCGTATGTTATATAGTGCGTTATATACTGCGCTGTTTTACTTTCCGGCCTCCAGCACCCA
Source organism: Anaerotruncus sp. 80 (assembly GCF_009936115.1). Taxonomy (NCBI): domain Bacteria; kingdom Bacillati; phylum Bacillota; class Clostridia; order Eubacteriales; family Oscillospiraceae; genus Anaerotruncus; species Anaerotruncus sp. 80. Next base: position 23,151 of record NZ_QWES01000030.1, on the reverse strand, counting down.
CTGAATCAGAGGCGCTGCAGCCGCCCGGTCGGTATAGTCCGCTCCTTCTTCCATGGCGGTCAGAAGATTCCTTTCGGATTCTGTAATCTGAGAAGCCGGTTTTCCTCCAATCATCTTCTTCACCATGCCCATCATCATCTTATCGCCGCCGCTGACTTTCGCAGGGTCGTAAGCGCCGCTAAGGAAAAAGCACGGCAGCTGGCTGAAGCTCTCCTCTTCATCGGATAGTTTTCGCTTTGCGCCTGCCTGCCGCAAAATCATTTTAAAAGAGGATTCCTGCTTGAAGAAATTCAGTTCCCGCAGTTCCGCTCTGGCATTTTCGTCCTCTACATTGAGCCCGACAGCATATACGGCAATCTTCTTTTGGCAGAGTTTCGGATACCATTTCCGCAGACGGTCCATTCCCAGAATCCGTCCTGCGTGTACCGCTCCGCCGAAGACAATCACATCATAATCTTCAAGCAGCTTCTCACTGCATTGATCCGCGGCAAATAACGCGCCGCCGGTCTCCTCGCAGATCCACTGCCCGTACTGCTTCGTTGTTCCGTATTTTCCTGCATAAACGACTGCGACTTTTCCCATGTTAAAACTCCGTTTCTGTTTGCGTTTCTGTTTGCGTTCTTAGCTTCACTCTTATTTGCTCAATATCCCGATCAGGTCGTACATTTCTCTGTCGATTTCCCGCTTCTGTGCCAGAGCCTGCTGCAAATCGTAAGCAACGATTTCGCCGTTTACCGTACCGATTGCCTTGCTGTCAGAATCCTCCTGCAGAAGTTCCACCGCCTTCGCGCCGGTCAGAGTCGCCAGCATCCGGTCGCGCAAAGTAGGCGTGCCGCCCCGCTGCAGGTAAGAAAGGACTACAGGCCTTGTCTCTCTGCCGGTTCTCTCCTCGATGGTCTTTGTCAGCGCCGCAGTAGAAATTTCTACGCCCTCGGCCTTAATAATGATGCTGTGCTGCTTTCCGCGGTTTGCCCCGATGAGAATTTTCCGGCACAGCTCGTTTACATCGGTTTCAATCTCAGGAATTAAAACCGCCTCCGCGCCGCCGGCAAGTCCTGCATAAAGGGCGATATCTCCGCAGTGTCTTCCCATCACTTCGATGACCGTGGTCCGCTCATGGGACGATGAAGTATCTCGCACTTTAGAAATCGCATCCAGCACGGTGCTTACCGCCGTATCAAAACCAATAGTAAAATCTGTATAGCCTAAATCGTTATCGATGGTGCCCGGCAGTCCCATGACCTTAATTCCACGCCTGTCGAGGTCACAGCCGCCCCGCAGCGAACCGTCGCCGCCGATGACGACCAGGCCTTCTATTCCAAAAGTTTCCAGTACGCTTACTCCATGGGTCTGTCCTTCCTCTGTGCGGAATCGCTCACTTCTGGCAGTCTTTAAAATCGTGCCTCCGCGGTGGAGAATGTCACCTACAGAATTTCTATCAAGTTGACATATTTCTCCATCTAAAAGTCCTTCATAACCACGCTTTATTCCATATACTTCCATCCCCGCCTCTATACCACAGCGCACCACTGCGCGGATAGCAGCGTTCATACCCGGAGAATCTCCGCCGCTGGTTAAAACACCGATTCGCTTCATGCTCTCACTCTCCCTTTTATGTTCGGTCTTCCGACCATTTCTGCCACCGTATCAAACAGCGCAATAGACGGATAAACACCGCCGCCAGCGCCGGTTCTCACGATTTTTCCATTTTGCAGATAAATCAGCACCGGCGTGTTTCCAGGATATTCCTTAAAAATCTCCTGCAGTCTCCCAAGGATTTCCTGCTCATCTGCCTCCTGCGGAATCCGTACCTTGACAGTTTCCGCGCCTGTCCCGGCACCCTGGGTTCTGCCACCTTGCGCGTTTCTGCCTCCTTCCGGCGCCGCCTGTTCATTCTGCAGATGCTGTTCTACCTCATGAATGCCTACTACAGAGTCCGCCAGTACCTTTGGCATCTCATCTTCTTTAAAATTCAGTTTTCCCTTTACAACAACTACATTGTCCTCTAAAATTGCACTACTGCAGCGTTCATAGACGTTTGGAAATACTACAATCTCCACTTCCCCGTAAAGGTCTTCCAGATTGACAAAAGCCATCATCTTGTTGTTCTTTGTAATCTGATTCTTCTTTCCCGCAATCATGCCTGCAAGGGTTACAGTCATGCCGTCCTGTATCCTGCTGTCATGGTGTTCCTCTTCGGAAACTGCTGCCAAATCTTCACTGGTGACATCGGCGTATTTCTCGATTTTTTCCGCATATTCGCTCAGCGGATGGTCGGTAATATATACGCCCAGCATTTCCTTTTCCATAGCTAGTAAAATGTCTTTGCTGAAATTGTTCACATCGGGCAGTGTCCCCGATGTATCACCGCTGTTCATCTCCTCACTGCTGATCTGAAACAGTGACATCTGTCCGGCAATGTTTTTCTTTGCACTGTTCTGGGCAGATTCCACCAGACCTTCATAGACAGCAAGATGAGCCGCGCGGTTTACGTCCAGACAGTCAAGAGCGCCTGCCTTAATCAGACTTTCTACAGCCTTCTTGTTGACTTCACTGATTTCCACGTTATTGATAAACTGAAAAATATCCTTCGGCTTTCCCTTTTCTTCTCTCGCTTTGATAATAGCGTCAATGGCGCCTTCGCCCACATTCTTCACGCCCAAAAGTCCGAAGCGGATTTTTCCGTCCACTACAGAAAACTTCTTTTGACTGTCATGAATGGACGGCGGCAGCACTTCGATGCCCATCTCCTTGCAGTTTCGAATATACTTTGCGATGGATTTGGCGTCTCCCATGACGCTGGTCATCAGCGCCGCCATAAATTCCACCGGATAGTATTTCTTCAAATAGCCTGTCTCATAGGCGACTACCGCATATACAGCGGCGTGAGATTTGTTAAAAGCATACTGAGCAAAGGATTCCATATCGGCAAAGATGGACTCCGCCGCCGCTTCGCTGATTCCGTTTCGGATGCAGCCCGGAATTTCCACATTGCCTGCTTCGTCCAGCTTTCCATGGATGAAATATTCCTTCTCCTGCAGCATGACGTCTTTTTTCTTTTTACTCATAGCGCGGCGCACGATGTCAGAACGTCCAAAACTGTAACCGGCAAGGTCCCGCACGATCTGCATAACCTGCTCCTGATAAACAAGACATCCGTAGGATACGTCCAGAATCGGTGCCAGTTCCGGCGTCACATATTTAATTTTTTCCGGATTCTTCTTATACTCAATGTATTTCGGAATGGAATCCATAGGACCCGGTCTGTACAAGGCAATTCCCGCTACGACATCTTCAAAGCAGGAAGGTTTCAGGTTTTTCATAAACTGAGTCATGCCGCCGCTTTCCAGCTGAAAAACACCCAGCGTATTGCCGCCGGCAATCATATCGTAAACGGCTTTATCATCGTAGCCCATCCTGGCAAAGTCGATAGTTACGCCGTAGTTTTTCTCAATGAGTTCTAAGGCGTCGCGAATGACCGTCAGGTTCCGAAGTCCCAGAAAGTCCATCTTGAGAAGTCCCAGTTCCTCAATGGTCGTCATATTGAACTGGGTAGCGATCCCTTTATCTGACATGTAAAGCGGCACGTATTCGTCCAGAGGCAGTTTTGAAATTACCACTCCCGCCGCATGGGTTGAAGCATGGCGCGGCATGCCCTCAATGGCACGGGACATGTCGATAACCTTGGCAACTCTTGCGTCGCTTTCATACATGTTTTTCAGCTCCGGATTCATGTCAAGGGCTTTATCGATGGTCATTTTCAGGTCAAAAGGAATGGCTTTCGCGATTCTGTCTGCCTCGGCATAGCTGAGATTCAGCGCCCTGCCCACATCTCTGACCGCAGCTTTTGCTTTCATGGTTCCAAAAGTGATGATCTGCGAAACGTTTTCTTTTCCATATTTTTTGATTACATAATCAATAACTTCTCCGCGGCGTTCGATGCAGAAGTCGATATCGATATCGGGCATGCTGACACGCTCTGGGTTCAGAAAACGCTCGAAAATCAAGCTGTAACGAATCGGGTCGAGGTCGGTAATTCTAAGGGTGTATGCCACCAGGCTTCCGGCGGCGGAACCTCTTCCCGGTCCTACCATAATGCCGTTTGTCTTAGCAAAATTGATAAAATCCCAGACGATAAGGAAGTACTCTACATAGCCCATATTTTCAATGACGGAAAGCTCATAATCAAGGCGGCTTGCAATCTCCGGTGTCACGTCATCGTAACGCTCCGCAAGTCCTTTCTGACAAAGCTCCCGCAGATACTGCTGGTTGGTCTTGCCCGCAGGCGGAATAAACTCCGGCAGATGATAGTCGCCAAAGACGAATTCCACATCGCATTCCATGGCGATTTTATGGGTATTTTCAATGGCTTCCGGGGCGTAAGCGAAGATTTTCCGCATCTCATCCTCGCTCTTTAAGTAAAACTGGTCATTGGGGAAGCGCATGCGCTTTTCGTCGTCGATGGTAGTGGCCGTCTGAATGGCAAGGAGCACATCGTGGGCCTCGGCATCCTCCTGCTTCACGTAGTGAACGTCGTTGGTGGCAACCAGCGGAATATCCAGTTCCCTGGATAGTTTCACAAGCTGCGGATTAATCATGGCTTCTTCATCCAGGCCCTGATCCTGCAGTTCCAGATAAAAATTGCCGTGGCCGAAAATCTCGTCCATTGCCAGCGCCTCTGCCTTGGCGCCCTCGTAGTCCCGGTTTAAAAGACAGCTCTGCACCTTACCGGCCAGGCAGGCGGACAGCGCGATGATGCCGCCGCTGTGGGCGCGCAGCACATCTTTATCGATTCTCGGTTTATAGTAATAGCCTTCTGTGAAGCCTTTAGATACAATTTTAATCAGGTTCTTATAGCCATCGTTGGTCTTTGCAAGGAGCACCAGATGACCCTGATATTTATCCTTATCTGCATCTTTATCGTGCATAGTCCTTGCCGCCGTATAAACCTCGCAGCCGACGACCGGTTTGATCCCCTGCTTCTTACATTCTTTGTAAAAATCTATGACACCGAACATGACGCCGTGATCAGTGATGGCAAGAGAATCCATGCCCAGTTCCTTTGCCCGCGCCACCACATCGGTAATGCGTGCCGCACCGTCCAGCAGGCTGTATTCTGTATGAACATGTAAATGTGTAAATGCCATGTGTGTTACCTCTTCTGATGTTTCTCAATAATCGCTGCCAGTATTTCCAGCGCTTTGGTCAAATCCTCCGGATCCGCATAGGCATAGGAAAGCCTGATTGCGTGGTTTTCCGCATAGTCGTATACATTGCCCGGATTGAGCAGAATTCCGGCTTTCAGCGCCTTGTTAAAAATCTTGTCCATAGGCAGCCGCTTATCAAAACGAAGCCAGATATAAAAACCGCCTTTCGGCTTTTTCCATGTTGCCAGACCCTTGAAATGTTTGTCCAGTGCCGCCAGCGCATTATCTCTGCGCGCTCTGAGCTCCTTTCGAAGTTCTTCCAAATAGATGTCGTAGTCGCCGCTTGTAATCAGTTCCGTCATCATCCACTGGGAAACGGAGCTGGCGCCGTAGTCAGTCTGCATCTTTACATCCCCCAGCCTGTAGACCACCGCCTCCGGTCCGACCACCCAGCCGATTCTAAGTCCCGGCGCCATAGTCTTTGAAATGGTTCCCATGTAAATCACCGAGCCGGTCTTATCTCTGGATTTCAAAGACACCGGCGGCTTCTCGTCCAGCCACAGCTGTCCGTATGCGTCATCCTCCAAAATCGGCATAGGCTGTTTCTGGCAAAATGCCATAACCTCTTTTCGACGCTTTTCGCTCATGACCGTGCCTGTCGGATTGTGGAATGTAGGAATCGTATAAAGGAGCGACTCATTAGAAGCATCCTTGATATTCCAGTACTGCAGTCCTTCCTCATCCAGCGGTACACCATGAAGGTTCATCCCTGCCGACTGAAAAATCTGCAGAGACTTCAAATAAGACGGCGCTTCTGTATAAACGTCGCTTCCCCGCTTCAGCATACACACAGAAACCAGCTGCAGAGCCTGCAGGGAGCCGCTTGCAATCATAATATTAGATGCTTTAGCATCGATTCCCTGACTTTCTTTTAGCCATGCAGAAAGCGCCTGTCCCAGCTCTGGAAGACCTAAAGTACCTAAATAGCCCAGATTAGGAATCCGCTCCGGCATTCTGCGAAAAATCTTGCTAATCAGCTTGCCCGGATACAGCTCTGGCGATAATTCGCCTGTGCCGATACGAATATATCCTGGTTCAAATTCCATCTTGTTGATGGTCTGAATGGTAGATAGATTGGCGCCAAAAGGTCCGCTTGCAATGTATTTGTTCCAGTCCGGAGGCTGGCTCATACGCAGAGACCAAGTGTTGCTGGCAACTCTCGTGCCGCCTCCGAAATCACTTTCTAAAATGCCATAAGAAATCAGTTCTTCCATAGCACTGACAATAGTGCTTCTGTTAACTTCAAAAGCCTTTGCCATAGCTCTTTGGCTGGGCAAACGACTGCCGATTACCCAGTCCCCCGCAGCTATTTTATCACTGATATATTTCACAATTTGTCTGTAAATCGGCGTTTTATTCTGTTTGTCAGGTTTCCAGTCCAGTGTAATCATTTGGTTGGTTTCTTTCCTTTTCTTTGGTCGACAACAAAGATGATACTCTATGCTATTATTTTACCATACCTGATCAAAAAATAAAATAATATTGGAGGATTACTATGCCACTTTTCTTACGAGGATTCAACAGCAGATGATTGTGTAATTGCATAAAAGAAGAGCAAGTCCCGCTGGCTATCGGAAGACTCGCTCTTTTTTTAGTATATTTCATGCCCTATCTTATAGGCTTTCTGCAGAAAATCCGCATATTTATTACGACATCAGCGCACAATCCAGCTACCATTTTTGTTGGAACCACTACGTGTAATACTACCTTCATCCTTTAGCTTCTTCAAAATGCGCTGCGCTTGCCGTTCAGAAATGTTAAGCTGCTCAGCCAATCCTTTTGCTGAATATTTTCCCCTCTGTTGCAGAAGCTTAAGCATCTGTCTTTCTATTGTAGCTCTGTCATCTACCAATCTTTTCCCTTCTGCTAAATCCAGTAACAAATCACGAATGACTTCTAAGATATAGCAAACAAAGATTGTAGATTCTCCGCTGACATTTGCATCATTTAACGCTTTATAATAAGCTTCCTGCTTTTCATGTATCATCATTTCGATGGGCAACCATAAAAAGAAGTCTTTCCACTTTGCTAATATCAAAGTATGCCACAGGCGTCCAGTTCTCCCATTCCCATCAGCAAAGGGATGAATAAATTCAAACTCATAATGGAAGATGCACGATTTTATTAAAGGATGCAACGCTGAATTTCTTAGCCAGCTGAATAGCTCGTCAATTAATTCAGGCACGTATTGAGGTGGTGTACCTGCATGAATTAGTGCAGTGCCTGCGTACACACCAACTCCTTTGCTTCGAAAGCGCCCCGCTTCCCCCACTAAATCAGCCATCATAATTTTATGCGCTTTGAGCAAATCTTCTATGGAATACGGATTCAATTCCGTCAGCAAATCGTATGCCTCATATGCATTCTTTACTTCGCGAATGTCCTTCGGAGGTCCCAGTACTCGTTTGCCTGCAATGATATCGCTTACTTGCTCAATCGTCAGTGTATTCTGTTCTATTGCCAGCGATGAATAGATTGAAAGAATTCGGTTTTCTCTGCGAAGCTTTGGATTTCTCGATAATCCATTCGCAGTGGAAATTTGTCCCGCTAAGTCGCCAATCTGAATCACTAAATTGGTAATTTCTTCTGTCATCGTGAACGGCGGTTCATAATAATCCATCAATATTTTCACCTCCCAGCATATCATTTCTCCTATAGTATTCCCACTACCCGTAGATATAAAAATTATATCTTGACCTATCTACCGAATCAATGAAATGATTTTGTGTTTCAGACTGCTTCTATGCACATTTTTCTATATACTTTTATTTTGGGACGGAATCTGCGCAATCACCACTGCCGCAAAGATAACAGCACATCCTATCCCCTCTATGATAGTAAGGTGCTCTTTCAGTATCAGCACTCCAAATATTACAGAAAATACTGCCTCCAAACTCAAAATCAGTGATGCAACCGCTGGCTCCGTATCTTTTTGACCCAGAACCTGTCCGGTATATCCGACACCAGTAGAAATCACACCGCAGTACAGGATCGGAAGCCAGCAATCCAAAATGTCTGAAAGCACCGGCGTTTCAAAAATCAGCATACAGGCGATTCCTATGACACCGCTTGTAAGAAACTGCACACATGAAAGTCTGATTCCATCGCACTTCGGCGAAAAACAATCTACTGCCAAAATGTGAACAGAAAACGCAACTACACATAGCAGGATATACAGTTCTCCTGTACTGAGTCGAAATCCCTCTCTCTTTCCTGCCATAGTAAGCAGGTAAAAGCCAAATGCCCCTAACAATATACTGACCCATATCAGCGTTCTTACATGCTTGCCAAGAAAAAGCCCAAGCAGCGGAACGATTACTATGTACAGAGAAGTGATAAAACCAGTCTTCCCAGCACTTGTTTCAAAATAGAACCCAAACTGCTGCAGTGATGTTGCCAAGCATAAAAAACATCCGCAGCATATGCCTCCAATCAGCAGGTTTTTCTTATCTTCTTTCTCATCTCGCTTCACTTCCCTGGAGCTTCCTGCACTCTTGTCTTTTCCTGCTACCTTAAGTAAATAAATTACCGGTATTAGCGCCAGACCTCCAATAAACATGCGAATTCCATTATATGTAAACGGTTGTAATACTGCTCCCGCTTTCTGTGCTACAAGTCCGCCGCCCCAAATGACTGCTGTCATAAGCAGTACTAAATTGCTTTTAAAGCTATTTTTCATGTCCTCATCCTTTCCTGTTTTTAATCATTATAACACCGCCTGTTTTTTCTGAAACAACCATGTTAGAAAAATAAGACCAACCAAACAGAAACTTGGTTGGTCTCTTTTTTCCCGTCTTGGTGGGTTACAAAGGCAGTTTTCTGTGGTATGATTTTATTGATATTAACTTAGAAGGAGTTTTTTTATGCCACTTTTTTTACAAGGATTTACCATCGGACTTGCCTATGTAGCACCCATTGGTCTACAGAATCTCTTTGTTATCAACACTGCACTGACACAAAAAAAGAGCCGTGTCTATCTGACTGCTCTAATTGTCACGTTTTTTGATGTTACGCTGGCATTAGCCTGCTTTTTCGGCATCGGCGCCATTATGTCAGCTTTTGAGTGGCTGCAGATGATTGTCCTCGGCGCAGGCAGTCTAATTGTCATGTGGATTGGAATCGGTCTTCTACGAGCAAAGGACAGTATGGATACCTCCACCAAAGTCGATATTCCGATTTTGAAGGTGATTTCCAGCGCATGCGTTGTTACCTGGTTCAATCCCCAGGCAATCATCGACGGCACCATGCTACTCGGCGCATTTCGAACTACCCTGCCGAAAGAGCATGTAGCGGAGTTTATTCTGGGTGTCAATTTATCATCCTTTGTGTGGTTTTTCGGCATCTCTACAATCTTAGCTCTGTTCAGCGCCAAATTCAACGACAAAGTGCTTCGCATTATCAATATCATCTGCGGCGCAATCATCGTATTCTACGGTGCAAAACTATTCATCAATTTTGTGCAGATGGTTGTGTAATTACATTAAAAGAGCGAGTCCCTCTAGTTACCAGACGACTCGCTCTTTTTATTGCATTTTAGGAGAATTAGTCATTGCGCCTATGTTTGTTAATTCCTGTAATACTGCTGGGTAAATCTTTACTAACGCCTATAAGAGGAATTGATATTTTCTCTCCTCATATAATTCCCAGCACGATACCCACATAATCCACAATCAGCCCTAATACTTCCATCTTAGTTCCTCCAATCCAATGTGCTTCATTTCGGTATCTTACTATTTATTCATAGTTTACCATTTTTCGACGCAATATTCAATTTTATCTTACCTACAGACGCAGCAAAAGAGCGATTTAACCTAAATTGCCATTTTTTTAAAAAAGTGTATAAAAGATTCGCCTTGCCATTTTATATGCCTTGCAATTTATGCAAGATGTGGAATAGTTTTATAAAATTCTTACAAAAAACGCAAGATTTCAGTAATATAGCAAGAATAAATCCTCGCAAGAACAACTGCTAATTAAATCGTCTCAAATATGTTTATACATTTTTTTAGCATTTTTTGATTTTCGGTTAAGAATCCCACCTCCTTCTTATACACTTTTTTCTAAAAACACCTGTTTTAAGTTAAATCATTGCGGCGATAGCGACCTTGCCGTGCCCCCTGCAAACCACCTGCTATTTTCTAAAATATGTTATAATCCCTAAAACCAGGTGGAATACTGTTATAAGCGAAACACATCAGGAGGTATAAAATGCTGAAAGAAAATGTTATGATACAGTTTTTAAAGAAGTTTGATGCTTGTCCTTTCACCATAAAAATGGGAAAAAAAGAGTATCAGATCGGAGATGGGAATCCTGCCTTTGCCGTAAAATTTCATAAAATGATTCCATTAGGCGATCTGTCTACCAGTACTTCTTTGGCACTAGGTGAAGCATACATGGACGGCAATCTGGAAGTTGAGGGCAGTCTTTATGAAGCGCTTGATCTTTTCCTTGGACAAATCGGAAAGTTTTCCACCGATCACAACGCACTGAAAAAGCTAATCTTCCCATCCAGATCAAAAAAGAATCAGGAAAAAGAGGTCAAAAGTCATTACGATATCGGCAATGATTTTTATAAATTATGGCTTGACGAAACGATGAGTTATTCCTGCGGCTATTTTCGATGCGCTAACGACAGTCTCTATCAGGCACAGGTCAACAAAGTCGATTACATTCTGGAAAAACTATGCCTGAAGGAAGGCATGCGACTTCTGGATATCGGCTGCGGCTGGGGATTTCTTTTGATCAGGGCGGCAAAGAAATACGGTGTACGCGGCATGGGGATTACACTCAGTCAGGAACAGTATGACGAATTTAAGCGGCGAATTGAGGCAGAAGGACTTTCGGACCTGCTGGATGTCAGACTGATGGACTATCGGGATCTTGAGAAGTCCAATCTGCAGTTTGACCGCATTGTCAGCGTCGGTATGGTAGAACACGTGGGACGCGGTAATTATCAACAGTTTATCGATTGTGCCGCACATGTGCTGAAACCAGGCGGATTATTTCTGCTTCACTTTATCAGTGCGCTGAAAGAATTTCCTGGCGATCCGTGGATAAAAAAATACATCTTTCCCGGCGGTGTCGTGCCAAGTCTCCGAGAAATGCTGACCTGTATGGCGGAAGATGATTTTCATACACTGGATATAGAAAATCTGCGCAATCACTACAACCGCACTCTGTTATGCTGGGAAAAGAATTTTCGCGACCATATAGAAGAAGTTCAGAAGATGTTCGGAGAACGGTTCGTCCGCATGTGGGAGATGTATCTGTCCTCCTGTGCAGCCACATTTCACAACGGAATCACTGATCTTCACCAGATTCTTATGTCTAAAGGCGTAAACAACGATCTGCCTATGGTAAGATGGTATTAGAAAAGAGCCAGGTCTGTCTCAAAATCAACTTTGCCTTAAATGGTGCATACGCAAAGAGGATGTCTCATTTTATTTGAGACATCCTCTTCATCTCAGCTATTTCTTTGTCCAAAGTCTGTTTGCGTATCTGCACTGTTTCAGCGCTGTCTTTGCAACCAGCTTCCCATCTTTATCATAGACTCTGAGCTGGACTTTGTAGTAGTACATCTGCCCTTTCTTTCCGGTAGTATTGGTATAAGTTTTTGCTTTCTTTGTTAACGCTGCCTTATAGCCGGACGCTTTCTTTGTAGAACGGTAATATCTGTATTTTACAGTATAGCCCATCTCTTCCAGTTCTTTAACAGCTGTCTCCGTAGCCTTATCTGCTTTTACAGTGACTTTCACATTCTTCTTGCTGGTTCTTTCTGAGCAAGCGGTTAGTTTCATCGCACCAACCTTTCCCTTTACTGCTTCAGGGCCTGGAGAAAGCGGCGTGTTCGGATCGTCAATATCCGTTCCCGGCTCATCATCTGCAGGCGGCTCAATCCATCCTGCGGAAGCCCTTTCCTTTGTATAGTCATCTGTATAATGGAATAGGATTACATCACCGTCTTTGATGACCTGCTCTGCAACACCGTTTTTTACATATACACCATTAACCGTATACATCCAGCCAGAGTTCGGTCCGTTGTCAAACTCGGCAAGACCGTTGATGGCACTGATGTAGTTGCCGGTGCTGTTGGAAAATCCCATTCCCTTGATACTCAAGGCTTTTTCAATCACATCCAGAACCGTTGCGTCCTTATCCACAGTCACTTCCATAGCAGAAATCCATTCCCGGTCGATTGTACCCTTTTTATAAGTATGTGAAACGCCGTCCTCGCCGTGCTTCTCATCACCGAGCAGAGTAAAGGTGACTTTTATCTTGTTATCCTCAGGCGCAGAAATTTGCTGTTCAGCTACAGTAATCTGCTGTTCCACAGTCTTTTCCTGATAAGAAATTGTCACACCGGTTACATCTTTTGTAAGAGGTGCAGCTTCATAAGTATAGTCTGTAATTTCTTCTTTCTTTCCACTGTTATATACTGCACTTACAACCATACCAGACGGGTTAAAATATTCTCCTGCGATATACGCCGTCTTTGAAGGCGCTTTTGTAATTTCAATCTTTGTCACTTCCAAAGGTGTTACAGTTACCGGTACTTCTACGATTTTTCCTCCCAGGCTGACCATTACTTTCTGTGTACCCTTCTCCATAACAGAAGGCGTCACGCTGTAACCGCCTGTTACAGTTCTCTCTGTGCCGTCTGCATAAGTGACTTTCAGACTCATACCTTCCCCATCAAAGGACTCGCCCTCAAAGTATGCTGTTTTTTTCGGCTGCGTAACCACTTCAACGATTTCGATGTCGCCGGCAGCGTCAGCTTTTTCGACCTGCAAGGTAATATCCGGCAAAATTCCAAAATATGCTGTCTGACTGACTGCGGTAAAGTTTGGAGAAGCGCCTACTTCATAGGTAATTTCTCTGTGTGCGCCGTAACTGCTTCCAAATCCAAAAGTGAAAAGACCCCCTTGGGATACAGTCAGTGTGTCTTTTGTATAATCCGCCGGAATAGCTGCTGCATCGCCCTTTTTCAGGCTATAGTTAGTGCTGCCAAAGAACGTAGTCTTTGTAATGCTAACCTGATTTTCCATAGTCTGCGCTTTGGCATTAGCTGCAAAATTGTACTGTGCTGCGGTTCCTCCAACGGTTTTACCTTCCATTCCTTCTACAGTCTGATAGATTACCGCTGCTGACATATTATAAATTCCCGCTAGCTTATTGACAGGATGATACAATGTATCGAAACTGATTGCAAACTGGTCGCCTGCCACTAACGCCTTGCCCGGCGTAGTCTTGTTGGTAACCGCTGCTTTGACACCTTTCGCAGAAACCACCTGATAATCACAGGCAGTTCCGTCGCTGACCTTCACAATATTTCTGCCTTCGACCAACTTTACAGTATAACTGCCGTCTGCATTTCTTTCAGCTGGCACAAACCCACCATAGTTCAGCTTTCCGCCAGCATAATTAGGATTTGCCACCTCTACAGAAGCAACTTCACCTGTCGGTGTAAATGTATAGCTTCCATGAGCATCATCATAAACTGTTTTTTCCCCGGCAGCATCAGTCATCTCTGTCAGATAGTAAATGATATCCAGCTCCGCATCCAAGTCATCCCCTGCGAGTTTTCCATTGCTGACGGTTGCGTTCGTCTCGGTATTTACCTTAGCGTTGACACTGACCGTACTATCAGATGATCCTACAGATACTACAAACACACCTGTATTTTCCGGCCAGATTGCACCAAAGAACGGACCGCCAACCGCAGAAATATTATTAAAAGCGTCATAGGTTACAAGTACCACTGCAGTACCTTCCTTCTGCGCAGTCACTTTTCCACTTTCTGATACGGATACCACATCACTTGGTGTTCCGTCAAAGTTGACAGCCTCATAGTGATAGTCCGGCTCAATAAAGTAATTATTTGTAAGGGTGTCTACTGCCTCCCAGTTTCTCAGAGATACGATCTGGTATTCATCGTTTTTCTTCAACTTCAGATAGCCTGCGGGATTGATGTTCAGATAAATGTCTGCCATGTTGTAATTCTTATTTGAAGTTGAAGCTTTATCGACGGTTTTAGCGTTTTTTCCTTCCGGCTTCAAATCGCTTTCAGAAACATTTAAGATATACGGATCTTTGGACGCTGCCGGTGACTTGAATTTTCCGGTATAAGTCACATAGCCTTTCCCACTGATTCTGAAATTGTAATCCTTGTTTGCCGGCAGATTATAGGATACCGTCTTCAGCCCTTCCTCAGCCGGCACTTCACCAATAGTCTCCTGCTCTATAAACGGCTTGAAGTGTTTTTCCTTCGTGCCAACAAATACTTTTGCATCCGCCGGCACAGTAATCTGTACATTTCCTGTCTGCACATCTGCTTCCGCAGCAAATGCCATAGACGGCATCATGCAAAGTACCATGACGATACTTAGAAGAATGGCAGAAAATTTCTTTACTGTTTCGTTTTTCTTCATGTGTTCTTCCTTTCTACATTTCTGCCCACAAAAAAACTGCAGGCTCTTTGCCTACAGTCCGCATTTACTGTATCTAAACTCTGGATTCTTACGGTTACCTCGCCGCGGAATCCTCATCTCATGCAGGTCTCCTGGCTCATGGATTATCGTTTTTCTTTCCCTTCCCAGGTCTCCCCAGTGGGTGGCTCTTCACCAGTGGTAAAAACAATCCAATTACAGTGGCGGGTCCGCGCAAGGCTCTCACTTGCTTCCCTCTTAGCTCCCCTGTGGTACGCACAAGGAAGAACACAAAATGGTTTCTTTATATTTTGTTTTTAATTATAATCTGGAGAGACTTTGGATTTCCTTTTCGCAAAGCTAACTCCTATTTCATTATATCCTTGTGATTATTTTTTTGCAATACAATATTTTCAAATATATACTATACATAAATGGCAATAGGTCAAAACGAGACAATTTCTTGTTGCATTTCCACTGCACAATTGTTATATATGTAAAGAGAACAAAATACTGCCGAAAGGAGGTGCGCAAATGTCATGGACAGCAAGGTGCTGGAGCAGCTTTACCGCAAATACGAGAGAGAGCTATACCTGTATATTTATTCCATCTGTAAAGACAAGCATGCGACGGAAGATCTGCTGCAGGAAACTTTTTTAAAAGCCATTCTGGCTCTGCCAGACGGTCATACCAATATGCGTGCCTGGCTTTACCTGGTAGCAAGAAACCTGACCTATAATGCAATAAAAAAAGCAGGAAGGTATGAGAACATGACAACTGACCCTGCAGCGAAAAAAAGCGCAGAGCCGCTGGAAATCATTTTGCAGCAGGAACAGTACAAGCTGCTCTATAAAAACCTGCAGCGGCTTTCCGCGAGATCAAGGGAAATTTTAATCATGCAGTACTTCGGCCAGCTATCCCACAAGGAAATAGGCACTGTACTGGCAATGACTCCGTCAGCTGTGCGCATGGCAGCTGTACGAGCCAGAAAAGAACTGAAAACCCATATGGAGGAAGAAAAATGAGATATCGTGAACTACTCGAATTATATAAAAAAGGCGAATTGACGGAACAAGAGGCGGAAAAAGTTCGCACCGATATTGAACGTCAGGAGGCCATCACCGACTACCTTTTAGAAGTCGAAGAAGTCTTTGATCTCAGCCTGTCAGAGGATTTTTTGAAAGAAAGAACATTGTCCGACTCTGAGGATTTTGTAAAGGTCATCAATCGTTCTATTAGAAAAGCCTTCCGAAAGCTGGGCGTAATCATACTGGTGATGGCGCTGATTATGATACTCTTCATCCAGTTTGCGCTGCCACAGATTGTATCCCTGTTTTATTACAATCCAGGAAAAATCATCGGTGAGGAGGAATACAGAACTACCAAGCAGATAGAATTGGATATGGCAATTTACACCAGTCTGATGCTGCCTGGCTATTACCGCGATGTAGTCAACGTGACCGACCGGGGATACGGTAACTACGACATCAATATCCCACAAAGTATCTCCTACAACGGACGTTTCTCTGACATCTCTGGAAAAATTGAAAAAGGGCGACTAACCCTTTATAACAATAATGTTCTACGTAGACCACATATGAATATCTTCGGCTGGAGCGAAATTCTTTCTGAAACCAGAGATTCCTATGTGACAGATCAACCACTTTCAGAACTGACAGACCCTGTCGATTATCTTACCGTCTCCATGAACCCAGCAGACAAATACGTCGTCTTTGTCACGCTGAATCGGCAAATGCCTTACGAAGACTTCATTGCGTGGACAAAGAAGGAGGAAATTCCGGGGCTTCTATGGTGTGCGCCGTGCACACGTGCATCTGGCCCTCCACAAAATCTAGGTTTTTATTACGATTTCCTATACGGTGCAGCTATGGGTTGGGACAGAGACGCCTATCCGAACCTGTTCTTCGACACGGACAAAGGCATAGATATAGATAAAGAAAGCACCGTGCGGTCTCACTTTACCAGTCAACTTCGTTACCTTGCATCTAGAGAAGCGTTCTGTAAAATGTTAGAGATATATCCAGAAGAACTGTCTGCAGCTGCCGACTATGTTGAAGAAAACGGTCTCAGAATCTACGGCTTCGTCACGTTGGTAAACAAAGAGCAGGCAGAACAAATTGAAAAGTCAAATGAGGTCTTTCAAATCAGCGCGGAAGAGCTGATTTAAGCCATATAAAAACGCTTTGGGCAGATCTTTACCCGAAGCGTTTTTCTTTATCTATTCGCTTCTCCCCAAACACACAACTGATCTAAAACCCTCATCAGGGATTCTCCTCTTTCACTTAATCGGTACTCAACTTTCGGCGGAATTTGTGGATACTCTGTTCTGACAATCAGTCGATCACGTTCCAGTTCTTTCAGATTGGTGCTGAGGGTTTTGTCCGAAATATGTTTCAGATATCGCTTCAGCTCATTAAATCTCACAATCTCAAATTCCATCAGGCAATAAAGAATGACCATCTTGTGCTTGCCGGAAATCAGCGACAGAGTATAACTAAATCCTGTATCTTCAAAATTTGCTTTTTCAATATAATTTTTTATCATTTTATGCTTTCCTTTACGCTAGTACATTTCAAAAAAGACAGTACTTGTATTTTTTAAATTAATCAATATAATTATATATACAGGCACAAATCCTGTCAATTCAAAAAATGAGGTGACGATGATGAGAAAAAAACTGAATATAACAGAAGGCATTTTCCCAATGCCGGTTTTAATGGTAGCAGCTTACAATGAAGATGGCAGTGTCAATGTCATGAATGCTGCCTGGGGTACTATGCAGGAGCGCGGAAATGTAGCGCTTGTCCTGTCAGAGGGTCATAAGACAGTAAAAGATATCAAAGCCAGAGGCGCTTTTACTGTCAGCATCGCCGATGCAGAACATGTTGTAGAAGCTGACTATTTCGGCGTTGTATCCGGCAACAACACTGCTGATAAGTTTAAAAACAGCGGACTTACTGCAAGCAAAGCCGAAACAGTAGATGCGCCGGTTATCAACGAATTTCCCCTCTGTCTGGAATGTGAGTTCATCGAATATCAGAACAACGAATATGGCTGCGGCGTAATCGGCAAAGTCGTAAATGTCACCGCCGATGAAAAAGTCCTTGTGGACGGTAAAATCGATATGTCTTTGGTAAACGCTATCGCTTTCGACCCTTATACCCACGGCTATTACAAAGTAACCGAGAGAGTCGGCGAGGCTTTCAAAGACGGACTTGCACTTAAAAAATAACCCCCTTCCTCGAAGCTTTGCTTCGGGTGGATCCCCGGAAGCCTGTCTATTCTTTGGCAATAAGAAACTACTTAAACGGAGCTGCCTGCATGAACAGAAAATCATTATTAGTACGCAGCTCCATTTTGATTCATGAAAAAGTAGCTGGAGAAAGTATTTTCCAGTAATCGTTTCGTCTTCGCAGGCTATCCCTGAAATTATTAAAGTTATACAGATTCATCAATTTGAAGATCTTTTGCACAACTTTGTCTCCCATCCATATCTTAAAGTTGTGCAAATTAAATCAATTCCGTAACTGCTGCAAAACTTTACCTCTGAAGAAACGCTTAAAGTTTTGCAAACCAATCTTATTCAGGGTCAACCGCACAACTTCATATCGAATCAACACTCGAAAGTTGTGCAAAGTAATTCTGATTTACGGTTACCTGCACAACTTCGTCAGCCCAGAAAGCCTAAAAGTTGTGCGAATCAAGCTGATTTAGCGTGATCTGCACAACTTCAAGCCATCTTACAAATTTAACATGAAAAAGGGTGGCTGTGCCCTATCAGTTCACCCGGATTCAGCGCCAGCAGTTCCTCTACCACAAACAATCCGTCCTTTCGAACCAGTCTATCATCAAACCAGATTTCTCCGCCGCCGTACTCCAGTCTTTGAATCAGCACCAAATCCCAATGCACGGAAGAACGATTTCCGTTATCTGCATCCTCATATGCCATTCCCGGCGTTAAGTGAATACTGCCGCAGATTTTTTCGTCAAAGAGAATGTCCTTCATCGGCTCCAGAATAAACGGATTTACGCCGATAGCAAACTCGCCGAAATATCGTGCGCCTTCATCACTGTCCAAATACTCGTTAATGCGCGCCGTATCATTAGCCTGTGCATCGACAATACGTCCATTTTCAATTTCAAAACGAACATTTTCGTAGACGAACCCTTGCATTTCGCTGGGTGCATTGTATGTAATAACTCCGTTCATCGAATCTCTTACCGGTGCAGTATAGACCTCACCATCAGGAATGTTCATTTTACCGTCACATTTTATCGCCGGAATGTCCTTAATAGAAAAAGTCAAATCCGTTCCCGGACCCACAAGGCGCACCCGATCTGTCCTGTTCATCATATCAACCAAAGCATCCATCGCTTTACTCATACGCTGATAATCCATGTTACATACCTGAAAATAAAAATCTTCAAATGCCGCCAGACTTTTCCCCGAAAGCTGCGCCATAGAAGGATTCGGGTAGCGGGAAACGACCCACTTGGTGTGGTTAAGACGCCGGTCAAGGACAGGCTGCATCATTCTGCCGTACAGCTTAAGTTTATCAGCCGGCACATCGGAAAGCTCGGTAATATTATCGCCGCCGCGAACACTGATATAAGCGTCCATTTCTTTCATCCGGGTAAGCTCTGCACTGCACTGAATCCTAAGCTGGGACTGGCTAGCGCCCATCAGAAGCTCGCGAAGCACTCTATCGTTACGCTCTTCTACAAAGGGCATTGCCCCCAGCCGATAAGCATCCCGAATCAGCTGCTGCACCAGCGGAAGCGTCTCTTTTCCATCATATGCAATCAGCACTTTTTCCCCTTTCTTTAGGTCCACCGCATACTCGGTAAGCTGGACTGAAAGTTTTTCAATTCTGCTGTCCATATTACTTTTCTCCTTTCCGAAGTACTCTGCCTGCACCGTTTCCTGCAAGCTTTCCGTCTTCCAAAACAATCTGACCATTTACCAGCACAGAATCGATTCCCTCAGGATCCTGCAGCGGATTTTCTTCCTCATCAAAACTGCGCAGCTGCGCACGATCTATGATTACAAGATCCGCAAAATTACCTTCGCAAATTACGCCGCGACCGGCAATGTCAAATCTCTCTGCCACAAAGCCGCTTGCCATCCGCACTGCGTTCTCAAAGGCGCCGTCTGCGCCTTTTCCGTATCTGGTTAAATATCTTGGAATATAACCCACATTCATGCTGTTCGGGTATACTGCAATTTCAGGATTCCCCGTCAAGTTGGTTTCCTTCGCATAGCTTGCGCCGTCAGAGCAAGGCATCGCTTCGGGTCTTGCGCACAGCATATCCACAGACGCAGAGAACTCCGGAGAGACTAAGTCTGCAACCGTCTTGGGATCCTCTGAAAGAACGGTAAGCATCGCATCTGCCATCTCCATGCCCAGCTCTTTTGCGATAGCAGGAATCATCTTCCCTTTGTACGCCGGATTTTTATGCCTTGTAATGGTAAATTCAGGAAGCCATGCGCTTTCTCCCTCTGCATCAAGGGCCGGCAGCTGTCCGTCTGCAATCATCTGCTTCGTTTCCTTAAAAAACTCCGGCTCCATTAACCGTTCGGCTAGCTGTGCTAACGTACCCGCCTTTTTTACAAGGGGTTTTATGAAATATCCGAAGGAATCCAAAGTAAAGTCCGAGCAGGTTGGGGAAGGAATTACATCGTAGGTCAAGTCCACCCCTGCTGCCTTCGCCTCGTCAAAACAAGCAAGAGTATCTTTTGTTGCCTGTACTGCACTTTCACTGTCAACCGCCATACCCATTACATGGACATGGGAAACCTGAAGTTTCAGCTTCATGCCTTCTGCCTGTCTGAACATTTCTCTATAGCCCCCTATGCGGTCGGCTTCTCCTCCGCCGTTATAATTATAGGTATGACTGGCAAACACACCGTCATAATCTGAAACCGGTTTTAATAGTTGTCTGATTTCTTCATCATCCGCATAAGGTCCCGGCAGATAAAGAGGGTCTCTGCCCGTTGACATACCGAAAGCACCTGCTTCCATGGCTGCCTTTACCTCGGCTTTCATGGCAGCAATCTCTTCTTCGGTTGCCTTCCGCTTGCAGTCCATGCCCATCACTGCGGTACGCACTGCGCTATGACCTACAAGGGGTGCCATATTACAACCCAGCGGCAGGCTATCACACTTTGCGGAAAATTCCTCAAAGATCGTCCAGTCCAGATCAATTCCAAACTGGTGCTTCAATGCAGCCGCACCTTTTTCTTTCTCGAAGATGACTGGATTCAAATCTTCATCCGATGCACCTGCTTCCTCAAGAAATGCTTCATTTCTATCGGAATAATACAGAGTTTCCGTCCCCTGTGGTGCCAGACTGTAGCCGCAATTGCCTGTCACCACAGTAGTTACACCCTGCTTCAGATACGGCTCCATGGCAGGCTCAGAAAGCACCGACCAGTCCACATGAGTGTGGGGATCGATAAATCCCGGCGTTATAATTTTTCCTGCCGCATCAATGATTTTTGCTGCGGTTTTGTTTTCTGAATTTCCAATATATGTAATTTTATCTCCCGTAATTCCAATGTCTGCCTGATAGGAAGGCTTCCCTGTTCCGTCACAAATCAGACCGTTTTGAATCAGTATATCAAACATAGTTTCCCTTCTTCCTTATGCTGCAATAGATATGATTACCATAATTACGCAGACAACTGCGTCACCTATTACCAGCCCTGTTGCTGCATTATCCATTTTTTCAGCAAAATCATTTCCTTTTGTTTTTTCAATAATCCAGCGAATCACGCCGCCAAGTGCAACGCCCATGATGGTCCTCGGCGCCAGATAAAGAGCCAGTGCAATGCCGCCTGCAGGAAGACCAACGAAGGTAAACAGCGTACCCAATCCTGCTCCCATAGCAAAGCGCATCGGATTGAACAGACTGGTTGCACCACCTTCTGAGATGCCTGAAATAATAGAATAGTACATATTTCCAAATGGAAACGTAAATAAATCGCCGTCCAGTCCAAATACCTGAATAATCCCATAAAACAGGAAAACCCCAGCAATACAGCCAAAGAAAACACCAATCAGCTGTGCCTTAATCTGCTTCTTCGGTGATGCGCTAACCATCTGCCCGATTTTCATATCGTACATCGTATCCTGTGCAAGTATGAACATATTAAAATTCATAAATGCGAGGAGCATAGAGAAAATGCCATTTTTTGTAAGCATGTAAGCAATGACAATCATCGTTATATTCAGTGCCAGACCCGCACTGAGACCTGATTCTGCAAATACACGCACTGCAATCATTGCAAAGAGAAGGCTGATTACAATGCAAATTGCCAGATGGAGTATGCTGATGCCATAGTAGATATTGCAAAATGCTGTCAAAGCAATGGATGTTACAACAAGAAGCACAAGTACAGATTTCATCGAGTAATCTCGCTCCGTTTTCTGTCCTGTTTCTTTCTTAAGATTGAAAGCCGCAGCAAAGGTTCTCCACTGTTTTAAAATCGGAATCAATGCAGCAAACAGCGCTGTACCTACCGCAATCGGCAGATTGAAATCCTGGATTCCTGTAAAATAGTCTTCCGCAGGATTGTCAAACCAACCTAAACTAGTTCCCACTGGACCTTCAACGAGACAAACCAGCAAGTTAGCTGCCAGCATGCACAGTGCAATCTTTGCACCCAGCACATAGCCCATACCAAGCGTCAGAGGCATAATCAGCATTTCCAAAGTCATACCTTTCACAGGCAGCCAAGATGTAAAGCTAATCATCCATGGTATATACTCCATATTCTGCAGGAAAGATACAATCAATCCAACCACGACTGCCCCTGCCAAAATCTTTGTAGAAGACTTATCTTTAGTGTCAATTTGATCCATTGCAGTAGTACACATAACTGCACCTGGAAACGGCAGATTTTCATCATAAACAAACTGATCACGCAGAATTGATACAAAGCAAATTCCCATAACATCTGCAAGAAGCAGTATAACAAAGGTTGGCAGCAATCTCAGTTCCTCACCCATCAGAAGCATTGGTACCACATTGCCCGTCAGTGAGTAGGCAGAAAGGGTGGTTGCTGTTGCGCAGGTCTGCATTAGATTGACTTCCCTCCTGTTTGTTGGACCGCCAAAGAGAGGAATTAAAATTACACCAATCATGGATGCTACAACGGCTACATCTGTATCAAGCCCCAGCACTGCATCCAAATACATCATTAAGGCCATCAAAAGAAGGCCGATTAAAACGCCGAAAAATATCGCACGAAAGCTAAATTCTCGCTCACTTCCCGCCAAATTCGGTGCATTCATTTCTTTTTTCATCACTATCCTCCAAATAGTTCATCAATAAAAACACAAATAGTGAGTCGACTCACTATTTTTATACACCAATTTTCTGAAAGCGTCAACTGTTTTTTTCCATTTTCAGATATTTTTTCTGCTCCAAAAGTGATAATGTCTTAAGAAAGCGCAAGAGAAAATGTCCCAAAAGGATTCCTAAAAAACACATA
>NZ_QWES01000029.1:0-44976 GCF_009936115.1 Anaerotruncus sp. 80 | reverse complement strand
ACGGAGGAGTGAGCGAAGCGAGCGTTGCCGGTTAAAAAAGAAAAGACAGTCGTATGGCTGTCTCTTCTTTTTTAGCGCAGCGTACAAAACGGGACAGCGGAGAGAGTAATCCGATTTTAGGATTACGACCGGAGAAGGGAGCGGAGCGAGTGTTGCCGGTTTCAGTAAAAAGCAAGTTACGAAGTAGCTTGCTTTTTTAGTGTCCGAAGGACACGTCCGAAACGGGACAACAACGGGTAAGTTGAGTATGGGATTTTGGCTTGAGGTATGGGCGTAGTGCTGGTTTTAATAAATGTAACCTGCAGCATGAAACGATTTTTTGCTTTGCAGAATTTTGCTGTACTTCTGTTCAAAAAAAGGAAAATGATATTTTTGTAGGTCTAAAACTAGAAAAGTGGGGGTGCATATTCTATAGATAATGATATATATTATTGGATTTTTGTCATTTTTTTAATATATATGCCTATTTAAATCCAGGTGGCTGAGTATGGGAATGTGGATTTTCCTTTTTTTGCGGAAGTAAAGGGTAGATTTCTGCAATTCTTATTTTGCCCAACTTAAGACAGGAGGCGGGTAGTGAGGATAGGGTAAATGGAAGGTCGTGAATCGTTGAATTTACAGTTTTTTACTCAGATAACAGGAAAGTCCTTTATCTCAATGGAGATTTGTGATATACTTATTCTGTATATTTGGGCGAACAGAAAGGATGGTCAGACAATGTTATTTTTGAAAATTATATTCTGTATTCTGCTTTGCTGTCCGTTAGCTTATGGAATTGCACTTCTTTTTATGAAAATGGTAGATGATGCAGTTAAGAAGCACTAGGAGTAGGTTATGAAACGAGGACTTTTTATTACGCTGGAGGGACCGGACGGTTCCGGGAAGTCGACACAAATAGAGTTTTTAAAGGTATATTGTCAGGAAAGGGCTCTGCCATGCATATTTACCAGGGAGCCTGGAGGAACGGCCATCGGAGAGAAGCTCCGCAATATTATACTTGATAAAGAAAACCAGGAAATGTGTGATATGACAGAAGCTCTTCTTTATGCGGCGGCAAGAGCACAGCACGTGCAGCAGCTGATTAGACCGGCGTTAGATTCGGGTAGGATTGTAATTTGTGATCGTTTTATCGATTCCAGTATTGCTTATCAAGGCTATGGGAGAAATCTCGGTGATGTGGTGCGTGTCATCAATGAACTTGCTGTTGACGGGTGTATGCCCGATGTAACTTTTTTGATGGAACTTTCGCCGGAAATTGGAAAGTCCAGAATCAGAGAGGACAGTCAGGACAGGCTGGAGCAGGAAAAGTTGGAATTTCACGACAAAGTGTATGCGGGATATAAGGAGATTGCGAAATTTTATCCAGACCGGTTTGTAGAGATTGACGCGGGAAAAGATAAAGAAACCATTCGCGATATTATGTTTTCACATCTTGATAGAATTTTGGAAGGCTAGTTTATATGTCATTAAGAGAGTATAAGGAGTTCGGAAGGCTGCCGGAGAGAATCAGCAGAGCGATTTCCTGCGGGAATGTGTCCCACGCCTATATCATTGAGGGCGACAGCTGTGTTGATAAGCGGAAATTTGCCAAGGATTTTGTAAAGGCAATTTTGTGTTCTTTAGAGCCAGGATTTGGCTGCGATCAGTGTGTAGTTTGCCGGAAAATTGACCATGATAATTATGAGGACTTATATACGGCACAGGCGGATGATCTTTCTGTAAAGGATGCCTCTATTTCGGCATTGCAGGAAAAACTTAAAAATAAACCGTCCGGTGGGATGAGAAATATAGCAATAATTGAAGATGCAGATACGATGACAGTGCGGGCACAGAATAGGCTTCTAAAGACGCTGGAAGAGCCTAATGACGGAACCGTAATTGTGCTTTTGTCTGAGAATACAGAGAACCTGCTGCAGACTATTACATCAAGGTGCATAATCTACAGGCTGGGGAATTTTATAAATAGCAATGAGAATTCTAATCTTTCCGGCGCAGAGGAAATCATGGAAATGATTTTTGCGGGGGCATACTTTTGTGACATAAAGGATCGTCTTGGAAAGATTGTCAAAGACCGAAAAGAGGCGTTTCAGCTTCTGGATGGGCTGGAACGGCTTTATCGCAGATATTTAACGGCGGACGGCCCGCAGGCGGTGAGAAAAGAAAAGCTAATTGCGAACATTAAATATATAGAAGAGGCAAGGCGGGATTTGCTTGCCAATGTAAATTACAAATATGCAATCAGAAATCTGATATTGAAGCTTGGAGGGTAAGACTATGATAAAAGTAGCTGGAGTTAGATTTAAAAATGCCGGCAAAGTATATTATTTTGATCCGGACAATTTGGAAGTTGGTCTGGGCGATTCTGTCATCGTGGAGACTGCCAGAGGACTGGAGTTCGGTACAGTCACTATGGACATTACAGAAATCAAGGAAGAAGAAGTGGTGCAGCCACTAAAGAAAATTATTCGAATTGCAGGAGAAGAGGACATCAAGCGCCACGAGGAAAACGAGCGAAAGAAAGCTAAGGCACTGAAACTCTGTCAGGACAAAATCGACAAGCACCATCTGGAAATGAAGCTGATCGATGTGGAATATACCTTTGATAACAATAAAATTATCTTTTACTTTACTGCCGATGGCAGAGTAGACTTCAGAGAACTGGTAAAGGATCTGGCAGGTGTGTTCAAAATGCGTATCGAGCTGCGTCAGATTGGCGTGCGCGATGAGGCTAAAATGCTGGGAGGTATTGGTTCTTGCGGGAAAAGTCTGTGTTGCAATACATGGCTTTCTGATTTTGAACCGGTGTCTATTAAAATGGCGAAAGTACAGAATCTTTCTCTGAATCCGACGAAGATTTCCGGCATTTGTGGACGTCTAATGTGCTGCCTGAAGTATGAAAATGATGTCTATATGGAACTTCGAAAAGGACTTCCTGATAACGGAGAGAAAGTGAAGACTCGCGACGGCATGGGAAAGGTTGTGGATACCAATATTTTGGAGAGCAAAGTGCGGGTTAGGCTCTATACAGGTGAAAAAGATGACGATGGTGGTGAAAAACTGGGCACTGAAATCTTTACCTATAAAAAAGATGAAATTAGGAGACTAGGTCACAAGAAACATGGTGGTTCCCAGAACAATAATATTTTGGAGGACGTTGACGCTGAGTACATTGATGAACTAAAAGCTTTAATTAAGGAGTAGTTCATGGGACTTCGGATGGATAGAACAGGTTTTGGAGAGTTAGAGATTTTTCAAAATCCTGAGGAGTTTTGTTACGGTGTAGATGCAGTGCTTCTTGCGGATTTTGCTGCCAGTGGCGCGATGCGGCGGAAGCAGGCGTGCAGAATTATGGATTTGGGCACGGGAACGGGTATTGTTCCGCTGATTCTCAGTCATAAAACGCAGGCTGCATATATTGCTGGTATGGAAGTTCAAGAAAGCTCATGGGCTCTGGCAGAGAAAAACAGGCGGCACAATAGTTTGGAGCAGCGGCTGGAGTTTTTTCATCAGGATGTCAAGAATTTTGACAAATCTCAGTGCGGGACTTATGATGTAGTGACAACAAATCCACCCTACACCCAGGGAAGCTGCGGTATTGAAAGCAGCAATCGTGCAAAGGCAATCGCTCGCCATGAGACGACAGCCTCTTTGGATGATTTTGTAAAAACTGCTGCGGCGCTTTTGAAGGATAAAGGGGATTTCTATATGGTGCATAGACCGGGGCGGCTTGTAGATATTTGTGAAAGCTGCAGAAGGCATGGACTGGAGCCGAAGGAAATGCGCTTTGTTAGCGGGAGACCTTTGGAAAAACCTAACATCATGCTGGTACATTGCATAAAAAACGGAAACAAGGAGCTGCGACTACTAGACCCCATGTATGTGCATTGTGCAGATGGCAGCTATTCGGAGGAAATATTAAAAATATATGAGAAAAAATAAGAAATAGGTTGCTATTTTATGGAAAAAACGGTATAATAATCCATAGTCGGGATAAGGAGGTTTACTATGGTAACTATTGACATTAAGGCTACGCTGGTTTATCTGCTTTTTGCAGCTTTGATTGTACTGGTGATATATTTGATTATTATTGCAAAGAATCTAGTGAAGACAATCAAGGAAACCAATAAGATTTTGAGAGATGCCTCAGTAATCTCCGGTATTGCTGCGGATAAGGCAGAGCAGCTGGATGAGATGGTTGGAGACGTCCAATCTGCTGTCGCTGATATTTCAAAAGCAGTGAAAGGTCAGCAGAATCTGGTGGGTGCTGTATCCAATATTGTGAAGGCGTTTGGTTCTCTTGCTGCGATTTTTAGGAAAGAAGACGGCGAGGAGAATAGCAATAATAAAAAAAGTAAGTAAATGCAAGACGGAAAGGAGTTTTTATGAAAGCAACAGGGATTGTAAGACCGGTAGACGCACTCGGCAGAGTCGTGATTCCGGTAGAATTGAGAAGAAATTTAAATATTAAGACAGAGGATTCTCTGGAAATTTTCGTTGATGGTCAGTATATCATGTTGAAGAAATATGAGCCATCTTGTATTTTCTGCGGAGAAGTGGGAGATGTCAGATTAGTTCACGGTAAGACTGTGTGTGTTGACTGCATTGCAGAAATGAAAAAAATGTAGCTGCATGGAATAGAACATCTGCTAAAAGTCTGCTTCGGCAGACTTTTTTTTCATTTTTTTCATCTTTAGTTGAAAAAAAGGGGAATCATTAGTATACTAATAGTATATACCTTTGATTGCGGGGAGAAAATAACCTCGCTGGTTAAGGGAAGTGTTAATAACAATTTGTGGAGGATAGATGTGGCGAAATTTTTAGTTCAGAAGAGCGAGCCATTAAATGGAGAAGTAGTAATCAGCGGAGCAAAAAATGCAGTGCTGCCGCTGATGGCATCTGCTATTTTGGCAGAAGAAAAATGTATAATCCGGGACGTACCGGCACTTCGAGATGTGGATGTGATGAAGGATATTTTGCGTTCCCTGGGTTCAGAGATAAACGAACTGGAAGAATCCATTATTGAGATAAATACAGAGAAAATTTTAAAGTGTGAAGCAGAGTTTGACTTAGTCAGCAAAATGCGGGCATCATTTCTTGTCATGGGTCCGCTTCTTGCAAGAGTGGGAAGAGCCAAGGTGCACATGCCGGGGGGCTGCAGCATTGGAGCAAGACCTATTGATTTGCACCTGAAAGGATTTGAGGCACTCGGTGCGGAGATTATCGTAAAGGATAATTACGTGGAAGCAATTGCAGGTCCACAGGGGCTTGTGGGAAACAGCATTTATCTGGACTTTCCAAGTGTAGGCGCTACAGAGAATATTATGTCTGCTGCAGTTCTTGCCAAAGGCACCACTTATATTGAAAATGCGGCAGAAGAACCGGAGATTGTCGATCAGGCAAACTTCCTCAACAAGATGGGCGCAAAGATTAAGGGTGCAGGAACTGATACTATCAAGATTGAGGGGGTTGAAAGCCTCCACGGCGCGCAGCATACAGTCATTCCGGATAGAATCGAAACGGGAACTTTTATGCTGGCTGCAGCTATCACTCATGGACAGATTCTGATTAAGAATGTGGTACCTGACCATGTAAAGCCGATTACCGCAAAGCTTCGTGAGTGCGGTGTCACTGTAGAAATGGGAGATGAGGGCATGTACGTTATTGCGGATAATCCTGATTTGGTTGCAACGGATTTGAAGACCCTGCCTTATCCAGGATTCCCTACGGATATTCAGTCGCCTTTTATGGCATTTTTGACTACGGTAAACGGCGCTAGTACGGTAATTGAAACTGTCTTTGAGAATCGATTTATGCACGTTGCGGAACTGAATCGAATGGGCGCCAACATCAAGACTGACGGTAACCGTGCCATGATTCAGGGAGCAAAGCAGCTGGAAGGTGCGCAAGTAATCGCAACGGATTTGCGCGGTGGTGCAGCGCTGGTTCTGGCAGGACTTGTGGCCCAGGGAACGACAGAGATTTCAGAGATTTATCATATTGAGCGCGGATACGAAAAGTTTACTGACAAGTTCAGAGGGCTGGGCGCCAATATATTCCGTATCGAAGATTAAATAGAATATTGTTTACAAAAGAGATAATCCCAGAGCAAAATCCATATTTGCACCGGGATTTCCTTTTTCGCAGGGGTTTCCCATAGAGCAAGTCGTCATTTGCTTTCTCCTGTGCTGACAGAAGTTCCTCGGTAATAGTGGGAAAGTATTTTTTTATAGGTCTTTCCTTTCTTTGCCAGACCATTGGCGCCGTACTGACTCATGCCGACGCCGTGACCGGAGCCTGCGGTGGTGATAGTGATTTTCGTATTTCCTGAAAAGGATATCTCAAAGCGGGTCGAGTAAAGGTTCAGGGCAGTGCGGATATCGCTGCCGGTGATGGTTTCTTTGCCGACTTTTACAGTTGCAGCTCGGCCTCCTTCTGAACGAGACTTGATTTTGATATTGGATTTTTTGATGGTGCCGAAGTTCTTTTCGGGAAAAGCCTTTTTGATCGCCTTTGAAAAGTCGGAAATCGTCATGGTAGTTTTCTCTTTCTTATGGGTAGCGCCGGGCTCGTAGGAGCTGTCAACGCTGACCAGATAGGCGTAGGTGCCGGAGAAGACATCTTGTGAGTTTTCTGTGGGTCCTGCGCTGGAAGCGAAATAAAGAGCATGTGCGGCAAGTTTTCCTTTATATAAAAGAACCTGACCACAGGTTTCCTCTACCGCTTTGCTGACCTTTTCATCAATGTTGTCGCTGCGATAGACTTGACAGTGGACGGAGTCACAGATTTCGGTTCCGGCAAGGATTCTGCCGAGGGCATAGGTTCTGCTTGCTACAGCTTGCGCCTTTAAAGCTTCGTACTCAAAGGAGGCGGGCATTTCTGAGGCTACGACGCCTTCTATGTAATCTTCGAAAGCGATGGTTTCGTATTTATCCTCTTTTGTCAGGTAAATTCTTACAGTGTCGGGGATTTCTCCATCATAAGTGGAAGTTTCAGGCAGGTCTTTTACCAGAGCCGGAAACAGTTTTATAGAGAGATAGGGCAGGACTACCATGAGGATAACCATGGAGACAAAATAAATGACAGCGTGCTGCCTGTTCAGTTTTCCGTGATGAAACATTGTACAAATTCTCCTTCTGCTTAAGTTTATGCTGATGTGGACAAAATAGACGTGAAAGTATATAATAAATAGGACAACAGTTAAAATATAATTGAAAGGAATCTGATATGCCTGACATTAAATTCCTGGAGCTGCTTTCGAAGGATTATCCCAATATTAAAGCAGCTACAGCAGAAATCATAAACCTGAGTGCGATTTTGGCACTGCCAAAGGGAACGGAGTATTTCCTGAGCGATCTTCATGGTGAACACGAGGCTTTTATTCACATGCTCAAAAGTGCCTCCGGCACCATCAAGACCAAAATTGATGAGCACTACGGCGGCGTTCTCAGCGACAGCGACAGAGAGGATCTGGCGGCGCTGATTTACAATCCGCAGGCTGAGCTGGCGCGGAGAAGAAAGAACGAAGCCGATTTTAATAAGTGGTGTATGACTGTGTTGCATCGTTTAGTTACGATTTGTCAGTCGGTGTCTACCAAATACACGCGCTCAAAGGTTCGCCGCATGCTGCCGAAGTATCTGGACTACGCTATGGACGAACTGCTTCACGCAGACGATGAGGAGAACCGTCTCCATTACTATAACGCAATTATTAAGACCATTGTTGAAAGCGGAATCGCAGATGACTTTATCATAGAAATGGCGGACGCTATCAGTAATCTAGCTGTGGATCATTTACATATTATTGGGGATATCTTTGACAGAGGTGCGCACCCTGATACGATTTTGGATTTTCTGATGGATTACCACGATGTGGATTTTCAGTGGGGCAATCACGATATCGTATGGATGGGCGCTGCTACGGGAAACTGGGCATGTATTGCCAATATTCTTCGGATGAATATCAGCTATAATAATTTCGATATGCTGGAGTACGGATACGGTATCAACCTGAGACCGCTCGCTTCCTTTGCGGAAAAGGTGTACGGCGACGATCCGTGCCAGTTCTTTCAGCCGCATATTTTGGAGAAGAATGAGTACGACCAGATTGAGGAGCCTCTGGCGGCGAAAATGCACAAGGCTATCGCTATCTGCCAGTTTAAGGTGGAAGGGCAGCGTATTAAGGCGCACCCTGAATACCATCTGGAAAACCGTCTGATTCTGGATAAAATTAACTGGGAAAACGGCACTGTGGAAATTGACGGTACTGTATATGAACTGAGAGATACCAACTTCCCTACTGTAGATCCGGAAAATCCGTATGCGCTGACGGAAGAAGAAGAGGAAATGATGAATGCACTGGAAGCTTCTGTCCTGAATTCGGAGAAGCTGCAGAAGCACATTAGATTTCTTTACAGCCATGGTGCGCTATATAAACGGGTCAACGGCAATCTGCTCTACCACGGCTGCATTCCGATGACGGAAGACGGAGATTTTGAGCTTGTGGAGCTCAACGGTGAAGCTTTTAAGGGAAAGGCGTTGATGGATTATCTGGACAGCGAAGTGCGTAATGCGTATTTTTCTCCTGATGAGTCCGGAGAAGTGGGGCGTATGGGCGACCTGATGTGGTATCTGTGGCTGGGGGGTAATTCGCCATTGTTTGGAAAAGCCAAGATGACAACTTTTGAGCGGCTGTTCATCGCAGATAAAGCAGCGCATAAGGAGCCGACCAGACCGTACTATAAGTTGATTAAGGAAAGAGGTCCTTGCGAGAAAATTCTTATGGAGTTTGGACTGGATCCGCACCGCTCAAAGATTTTGAATGGTCACGTGCCAGTAAAAATTAAGGACGGGGAAAGCCCGATTAAGGGCGGCGGTCTTCTATACGTCATCGACGGCGGTATTTCTAAGGCCTATCAGAAGCAGACCGGTATTGCGGGCTACACCTTCATCTTCAACTCCAGATTTATGGCGTTGGCGCAGCACAAGCCGTATCAGCCGCTGCAGCCTGACGGGACGCAGGAGTTCCAGTCGCCGGAGGTGAAAACTGTAGAGGTGCTTCCGGAACGTATGATGGTCATTGATACAGATCAGGGAAGGGAGTTGACAGAACAAGTAGAAAACATGAAGCGTCTGGTGGAGGCATACCGAAAAGGTATTCTGAAAGAGAGATATTAAATATAGTTTTTAGTAGCAGTACAGTTTTGTAGACTGTACTGTTATTATTTTTGCAAAATTCCCACATGATGCGGTGAAATCAGGAGAATTGTTCCTGTTAAAAAATATAAAAGTGTCTATTTTAAACGGTGCAGATTTCTTCTATAATACTAGATAATCGAAGAAGAACTGATAAGGGGGTTATCGTTATGGAAGATAAGAAAACGAAGACTTTGGTTATGACAGCATTGATGGCGGCAATTGTGTTTGTTGCTACATATCTGATTAAGATTCCAAATCCAGCAACTGGCGGATACAGTCACATGGGCGACTGTATGATTTTTCTGGCTGTTTTGATGTTAGGTAGGAAAAACGGTGCTATTGCAGCGGCTCTTGGCGGTGCGCTTTCAGATTTGCTTGCTGGTGCTGCAGTATGGGTTTTGCCAACATTGGTGATTAAATATATCATGGCTTATATCATGGGCACTGTGATAAAAAGCAATCCACAGGCTCACAAGCTGCAGTTAGCAGGCTCTATAATTGGTGGTATATTTCAGATTATCGCTTATACGCTTGTAAAGATAGTAATGCTTGGAATGGCGCCGGCTGTTGCATCGATACCTAATGTTACCATTCAGACGACTGTAGGCGTGGTGATTTTTATGGTGCTTTCTGGAGTACTGTCCGGTAGAATTGTAAATTTGACAGAGAGAGGAGATGTAGCAAAATGAAAATCATAGATGGGCATGCGCATATCGGATATATTGGAGGCTGGGCAGACGTAGGTATTACAGGTGAGCAGCTCATCGCGCAGATGGATCGCTTCGACATTGAGAAAACCGTGCTCTGTCACGAAGACAATGAGGTTACTTTGGATATGATGCAGAAATATCCGGGGCGTATTATAGGCGCAGTTTATGTGAATCCACTTAATCAGAGTACCGTGGATTCCATGGAAAACTATTTTGAAAAAGGGTTTAAGGCAGTCAAGCTAAACCCGCTGCGTCATGCTTATTGCGCGGACAGCGAGGCTCTGGATCCGGTCCTTCATAAAGCAGAAAAAGCCGGCGTTCCTGTTTGCATTCACAGTGGTCATCCGCCTTATTCCTTGCCTTGGCAAATTGGGCTTCTGGCTGAGCGCCATCCTGATGTAAAGGTAATGATGATTCATATGGGACATGGTCATGGTGTTTATATTGACGCGGCACTGAAAATGGCACGTCGCTATCCGAATCTTTTTCTGGAAATGAGCGGAATGCCGATGCCGTCAAAAATACGTGAAGCTTATGAGACTGTTGGCAATGACAGAATTATGTTTGGTACAGACACACCTTTTCATGATCCATCGGTGGAACTGCAGAAGGTGCTTGTCAGTGGCGTAGATGAGACAGGCATTAGAAGAATCCTTTATGATAATGCAGCGGCGTTTTTTGCATAAACAAAAAAGAAAGCCAGATAACTGTTTTTGTGTTAAAATAAAGCTATGCATTATGTAACGGTAAAGGGGATACTTTCTCCGGACAATGGTATGAATTTGTACCGCGGTTGCTCTCATGGCTGTATTTACTGCGATTCCAGGAGTAAGTGCTATCAGATGAAACATGATTTTGAGGATATTGAAGTGAAATCAAACGCCATAGAGCTTTTGGGACGTGCCTTATCTCGAAAACGAAAAAAATGTATGGTAGGTATGGGCTCCATGACTGACCCGTACGTCCCTTTAGAGCTGGAATTGCAGCATACGCGAAAGGCACTGGAAACGATTTATGCTTATGGACATGGTGTAACGCTGATTACCAAGTCTGACAGGGTGCTGAGAGATATCGATCTGTTAAAGGCGATTCACGAAAGGTCTAAATGCGTGATACAGATGACTTTAACGACCTTTGATGAAGGACTGTGCCGAAAAATAGAGCCGGGGGTTTGTACTACAGCAAGGCGCGTAGAGGTGCTGATGCAGTTGAAAGAAGCAGGGATTCCTACAGTTGTCTGGCTCTGCCCAATTTTACCTTTCATCAATGATACGGAAGAAAATCTGAGAGGAATTTTGCGTGGGTGCAGACAAAGCGGCGTGTATGGTATATTGAACTTTGGAATGGGCGTTACTATGCGTGAAGGGAACCGCGAGTATTTTTTCGAACAGCTGGATTTACAGTTTCCCGGAATGAAGCAGCGATATATGGAGTACTACGGAAATCAATATGTGCTGGAAAGTCCACGCAGCAGGAAGCTAATGGAAATTTTTGTATCTACTTGCAAAGCGTATGGAATTGCTTATGGAAGGGAAAAGATTTTTCAGTTTTTGCGAACTTTAGATAGTAAGGAGCAGGGAGAGCAGCTAAGCCTTTTTTAGTATAAGGGCATAACGAGCACGGCAAACCCACGAAAACGTTTAGTGATTTTCTGGAACAGATAAAGCTGACAGCTTTTTAGATTTTTGTCAGCTTTGTCAGTGTTTCTATCAAAAATCCTGACAGAACTGACAATTAATTTTGATTTTGTCAGCTTTGTCAGGATTTCAGGCGTATTAAGATAGGATTCTTTACAATTTGCTGACAAAATCCTGCATGCTGGTATCATTTTGTCAGTATTTATGGTTCAGAATACTTTTCATGCATTTGCCGTGAATAACGGGTTGTAATTATTGACGGAGCGACATTTCGCTGGCGGAAGTGAGGGAAGATACCGGAAAGTATATAGAAAACAATTGAAAAAATAAATCATAACAGCAGGTACGAACCAGTATCAAATGGATTCGTACCTGCTTTTTCTGCGAAAATGCGCGCTTGGTTGGAGGAAAGGGACTGTGAGATTTTGCAAATGCGCAAATTTTTCCATGATTAGCTTGACTATTTGACAAGAATATGGTATCATAATAGACTGCCACGCAAATGTAAACTGTGAAGATATAAGGAGTGATAAATATGCCAAAACCTATCAAAGTAGGTAGAAAAGACCGTATGACATTCTCAAAAATCAATGAAGTTGGCCAGATGCCAAATCTCATTGACATCCAGACCAGTTCATATGATGCTTTTATCAAAGAAGGTCTGAGAGAAGTTTTTGAGGACATCTCCCCGATTAGAGATTATGCGGATAATCTGATTTTAGAATTCATTGATTACTCCCTGAACGATCCTCCGAAGTATGAACAGGAGGAGTGTAAGGAGAGAGATGTAACATACGCAGCTCCGCTGAAAGTCAGAGTAAGACTCGTAAACAAAGAAACTGGAGAAGTAAAGGAACAGGAAGTGTTCATGGGAGATTTCCCTCTGATGACAGAAAAGGGAACTTTCATTTACAATGGCGCTGAACGTGTCATCGTAACACAGCTGGTTCGTTCCCCGGGACCTTACTACGGTGTCGAAACTGACAAATCTAATAATAAACTTTATTCCACCCAGATTATTCCTAACAGAGGTGCATGGTTGGAATACGAGACAGACTCCAACGAAATTATTTCCGTTCGAGTTGACAGAACCAGAAAGCAGCCGCTGACTACGCTGCTTCGTGCACTGGGTATCAGCTCCGACAGAGAAATTATTGATATCTTCGGTGAAGACAGCAGACTGCTGAAGACCTTAGAGAAAGATACAACCAATGACTACGAAAGTGGTCTGAAGGAAATTTACCGCAGACTGAGACCTGGCGAGCCTCCTACAGTGGACAGCGCTAGATCCCTGCTGAATTCCCTATTCTTTGATCCAAAGAGATATGACCTTGCTAAAGTAGGAAGATATAAATATAACAAGAAGTTAGGGCTGTCAAACAGACTGCCTGATGTTGTCGTTGCTGAGGACGTTATCGATCCGAACACTGGAGAAATCCTGGCGGAAGCTGGTCAGAAGATCAGCCGCGCTCTTGCAAAGGACATCGAAAATGCCGGTGTTGAATATGTAATGGCACGTGGAAAAGATGATGAAACACAGATTACAAAAGTAATCGGCAGCAGATTTGTCGAGCTGTCTCAGTATGTAGATTTTGACACGACAGATCTGAAAGTGGCAGATCAGGTATATTATCCTGTACTGATGGAAATTTTGGAACAGTGCCAGGATGAGGATGAGATTAAACAGATGCTGGTGACAAGAAAGAATGACCTTTCTCCAAAGCATATTATTATGGAAGACATCATTGCATCTGTCAGCTATATTCTAAACCTGAATTATGGCATTGGAAGCACTGATGATATCGACCATCTGGGCAACAGAAGACTGAGAACTGTAGGAGAACTGCTCCAGAATCAGTTCCGTATCGGTCTTGCCAGAATGGAACGTGTGGTTAAGGAAAGAATGACCATTCAGGACATTGAGGTAACAACGCCGCAGGCGCTGATGAATATTAGACCTGTTACGGCTGCAATCAAGGAATTTTTCGGAAGTTCTCAGCTGTCCCAGTTCATGGACCAGAACAATCCGCTGGCAGAGCTGACTCACAAGAGAAGACTTTCCGCATTGGGACCTGGCGGTCTTTCCAGGGAAAGAGCCGGATTCGAAGTGCGTGACGTACACCACTCTCACTATGGAAGAATGTGTCCGATTGAGACGCCAGAAGGTCCGAATATCGGTCTGATCGGTTCCTTGACGACCTATGGTATCGTAGATGAATATGGATTCATTGAGACTCCATATAGAGTAGTAGATAAAGAAACCGGTGTGGTTACAGAAGAAATCCGTTATATCACTGCAGACGAAGAAGAACTGCTGATTATCGCCCAGGCAAATGAGCCGCTGGATGAAGAGGGACACTTTGTCAATGCAAAGGTTGCTGCCAGAGGTGTCGGCGGCGAAATCGCTATGTTCGCAAGAGAAGTTGTAGACATGATGGACGTATCTCCGAAGCAGGTAGTATCCGTTGCAACTGCAATGATTCCGTTCCTGGAAAACGACGACGCCAACCGTGCCCTGATGGGTTCCAACATGCAGCGTCAGGCAGTGCCTCTTCTGGTGACAGAAGCGCCGTTTGTAGGAACTGGTATGGAATACAAGGCAGCCAGAGATTCCGGTGTTGTAATCCTCGCTAAGAATGCAGGTACTGTTGAGTTTGTTGACGCTGACAAAATCCGTATCAGAAGAGATGACAACAACGAATTAGATGAATATAAATTATTGAAGTTCAAGCGTTCCAACCAGGGAACCTGTATCAACCAGAGACCGATTGTATCTCACGGTGAACACATTGAAGCCGGCGAAGTAATCGCTGACGGTCCTTCCACAGACCTTGGAGAAATTGCACTGGGCAAGAACCTGCTCATCGGCTTCATGACCTGGGAAGGCTATAACTACGAGGACGCAATCATTCTGAACGAAAGACTTCTGATGAATGATGTGCTGACTTCCCTGCATATCGTGGAATACGAAGCAGAAGCAAGAGACACCAAACTGGGACCTGAAGAAATCACCAGAGATATTCCTAACGTCGGCGATGAGGCGCTGAAGGATCTGGATGAAGAGGGTATCATCAGAATCGGTGCAGAGGTTGACTCCACAGATATTCTGGTCGGTAAGGTAACGCCAAAGGGCGAGAACGACCTTTCCGCAGAGGAAAGACTGCTGCGCGCCATCTTCGGTGAGAAGGCAAGAGAAGTCAGAGATACTTCCCTGCGCGTGCCTCACGGTGAAACTGGTATCGTAGTAGACGTAAAAATCTTCACAAGAGAAAATGGCGACGAACTGCCGCCAGGTGTCAATAAATTAGTAAGATGCTATATCGCAACTAAGAGAAAAATCAATGTAGGCGATAAGATGGCAGGTCGTCACGGTAACAAGGGTGTAATTTCCCGTATCCTACCGGAAGAGGATATGCCATTTAAGGAAGACGGCGAGCCGCTGCAGGTTATGCTGAACCCTCTGGGCGTACCTTCCCGTATGAACGTTGGTCAGGTGTTGGAAGTGCATCTGGGTCTTGCAGCAAAGACTAAGGGCTGGTATATTGCAACACCAGTATTTGACGGTGCGACCGAAAAAGATATCCGTGAGCTTCTTGAGGACTGTGGTTTCTCAGAGACAGGTAAACTGAGACTGAGAGATGGCAGAACCGGTGAGTGGTTTGACAATCCTGTAACCGTAGGTTACATGTATATGCTCAAGCTTCACCATTTGGTAGACGATAAGATTCACGCAAGAAGTACTGGTCCGTACTCTCTGGTAACGCAGCAGCCTCTGGGCGGTAAAGCACAGTTCGGCGGACAGCGTTTTGGAGAGATGGAAGTTTGGGCGCTGGAAGCATACGGCGCTGCACACACACTGCAGGAAATCCTCACCGTAAAATCCGATGATATCGTAGGTCGTGTACAGACTTATGAAGCAATTGTCAAAGGTGAAAATATTCCGGAACCGGGTATTCCTGAGTCCTTCAAGGTTCTCATCAAGGAAATGCAGTCACTGGCACTGGATGTAAGAGTGCTTACTGAGGACAACGAAGAAATTCAGATAAAGGAAGTATCCGAATACGATGACGTTTCCGGTATCGACGGCATTATGGACGTAGATACGGAACTGGAAAGTGAAGAAAAATTGTTTGCAGAGGGCTTCACAGAAGAGACCCCCGACGACGATATGACTGAGAGCTTTGCAGATGATGAGTTATAAGAAAGGGGAGGAAATCTTTGACTGAGAATGTAAATAAGAACACAAACAATTTCGAATTGAATAATTTCGAATCTTTACAGATTAAACTGGCTTCCACAGAAAAGATTCTGGAATGGTCTCACGGCGAAGTAACAAAGCCGGAGACAATTAACTACAGAACCCTGAAGCCGGAAAAAGACGGTCTGTTCTGCGAAAAGATTTTCGGACCTATGAAGGACTGGGAATGTCACTGCGGTAAGTACAAGAGAATCAGATATAAAGGTATCGTCTGCGACCGCTGCGGTGTAGAAGTAACGAAAGCAAAGGTAAGAAGAGAGAGAATGGGGCACATCAAATTGGCTGCTCCGGTTTCTCATATCTGGTATTTCAAGGGAATCCCTTCCAGAATGGGACTGATTCTTGACATTACGCCAAGAAACCTGGAAAAAGTTCTCTACTTTGCGGCATATATCGTAACCGATCCTGGCGATACAGGACTTGGTTACAAAGAAATTCTGACTGAAATGCAGTACAGAGAAGCCAAAGAAAAGTACGGAAATGACTTTAAAGCGGCCATGGGTGCAGAGGCAGTCAGAGAACTGCTTTCTCAGATTGATCTGGAAGAGCTGTCTGCATCTCTCAGAGAAAAGCTGAAGGATGCCAGCGGTCAGAAGAAAATCAGAATCGTAAGACGTCTTGAAGTTGTAGAAGCTCTCCGAATTTCTGGGAACAAGCCGGAATGGATGATTCTGGAAGTAATTCCGGTTATTCCGCCTGACATCAGACCGATGGTACAGCTGGACGGCGGCAGATTTGCAACTTCTGACCTTAATGATTTATATAGAAGAGTAATCAACAGAAACAACAGACTGAACCGTCTGTTGGAACTGGGCGCACCTGATATTATCGTCAGAAATGAAAAGAGAATGCTGCAGGAAGCTGTAGACTCTCTGATTGACAACGGCAGAAGAGGAAGACCTGTTACTGGTCCTGGCTCCAGACCGCTGAAATCTTTGTCCGACATGCTGAAGGGTAAGCAGGGTCGTTTCAGACAGAACCTGCTGGGTAAGCGTGTTGACTACTCCGGACGTTCTGTAATCGTAGTCGGACCGGAACTGAAATTCTATCAGTGCGGTCTGCCTAAGAAAATGGCGCTGGAACTGTTCAAGCCTTTCATCATGAAAGAACTGGTTGAACAGGGCTATGCCCACAATATCAAGAACGCCAAGAGAATGGTAGAAAAAGTAAGACCGGAAGTATGGGATGTATTAGAAGGTGTCATCAAAGAACACCCTGTAATGCTGAACCGTGCACCGACGCTGCATAGACTGGGTATCCAGGCATTTGAACCGGTACTGGTAGAAGGTAAGGCAATCAAGCTGCACCCGTTGGTATGTACAGCATTCAATGCTGACTTTGACGGAGACCAGATGGCGGTACACGTACCGCTTTCCGTAGAAGCACAGGCAGAAGCCAGATTCTTGATGCTGTCCATCAATAACATTCTGGCGCCAAAGGATGGTTCCCCAATCACTACGCCGACACAGGATATGATTCTGGGTGCATACTATCTGACCTATCCGGGCACCTGCAAAAAGGTTGAAATCGTTGACGGCAAGGAAAAGGTTTCCTATGATAAAGACGAATTTAACGACAGAAAAGCTTCTGAAGCTCACAAGGCCGCAGGCTTTGAGCGTGTACCGGAAAAGGGCGACGGCAAAGTATTTACTGACCTTGATGAAATGCTGATGGCATATCAGGATGAAATCGTTGATATCCACGCTAAGGTAAAGGTTAGAATGTACCTTGACGAAAATGACCAGAGAGGACATCTGGTTGAATCCACTGTGGGAAGATTCATCTACAACCAGCAGATTCCGCAGGATCTCGGCTTTGTTGACAGAAATGTTGACCCGTATTCCTTGGAAGTTGACTTCCTTTGCGACAAGAAAAAGCTGGGTGCGATTATCGATAAGTGCTACAAAGCACATGGCAATACTGGAACTGTTATCATGCTTGACTATATCAAGGATATGGGATATCACTATTCCACAAAGGCTGCCGTTACAATCGGTATCGACGATATGAAAATTCCTGACAACAAATGGGATATCGTAGCAGAATCTCAGAAAGAAGTTGACAAATACGAAAAAGCTTTCAGAATGGGTCTGATTTCAAACTCTGAAAGATACGATAAAGTTATTGAAATCTGGAACAAGACTACGGATGATGTAGCAGACGCACTGATGGAATCTTTGGATCCGCAGAACAATCTGAACATCATGGCAACATCCGGAGCCAGAGGTAGTAAGAACCAGATCAGACAGGTCGGCGGTATGCGTGGTCTGATGGCGAACGCAACTGGTAAGACTGTAGAAATTCCAATTAAGGCGAACTTCCGTGAAGGGCTTTCCATCTTGGAATACTTCATTTCTTCCAACGGTGCTCGTAAAGGTCTTGCTGATACAGCGCTTCGTACAGCCGACTCCGGTTATCTGACAAGAAGACTGGTTGACGTATCTCATAACGTTATCGTTAGGGAATTTGACTGCGGCACTGACGAGGGTGTGGAGGTTAGAGCCTTTACCGACGGTAAAGAAGTCATCGAACCTTTGAATCAGCGTATCGCAGGAAGAACTGCGCTTCTTGACATTGTAAATCCGCAGACCGGGGAAATCATTGTTGAACAGGGCGAGGAAATCAGCGATGAACAGGCAATGGATGTTGTCAACGCAGGCATTGACTCCGTTGCAATCCGTTCCGTTATGACTTGTCACTCCAGAACCGGTATTTGTGCAAAATGCTACGGAAGAAACCTGGCAACAGGTGAAGAGGTTAATATCGGTGAATCTGTCGGTATCACTGCGGCACAGTCCATCGGTGAGCCGGGTACACAGCTGACTATGAGAACATTCCATACCGGTGGTGTTGCAGGTTCCGATATCACCCACGGTCTTCCGAGAGTAGAGGAATTGTTCGAGGCTAGAAAGCCAAAGGGTCTTGCAGAAATCTGCGAGGCAAACGGCAGAGTAATCGATATTCAGCCTAGAACTGACAATAAGACAGAGGTTATCGTAAGAAGCGATGACGGAGAAGATATGACTTACGTTGTGCCTTATGGCGCAAGACTTGCCGTAAAGAAGGACGATTATATCCTTGCCGGCGGTAACATCACCAGCGGTCCTTTGAACCCGCACGATATTTTGAGACTCAACGGTGTTGAGGGCGTATATCAGTACCTGCTCAAGGAAGTGCAGCGTGTATATAAGAACCAGGGTGTAGATATCAACGACAAGCACGTAGAGGTTATCGTAAGCCAGATGCTTTCCAAGTTCAAGATTGAAGACGCAGGCGATACGGATCTGCTTCCGGGTGGTCTGTACAGCAAGTTTGAAATCAAGGAAGCAAACGAAGCTGCCTTTGCAGCAGACGGCGAACCTGCAAAAGCGAAACAGATGTTGCTTGGTATTACCAAGGCTTCTCTGGCAACTAACTCCTTCTTGTCTGCAGCATCCTTCCAGGAAACCACCAGGGTTCTGACTGATGCCGCAATTAAGGGCAAGAACGATAAGCTGATGGGTCTGAAGGAAAACGTTATCATCGGTAAGCTGATTCCTGCAGGAACCGGTATGAAGCGTTACAAAAATATTGACGTGGATTACGGTGTAAATGAGGAATTCATGCGTGAATATACTCGTATGCAGGAAGAGGCCCTGTTAGAAGCTGAAGCTGACGTGGAAGCGATGGATGATGAAAGCGCAGAAGATTTGGATTTGATGAGCATGCCTAACGAGGGTATTATGGAAATGGATACAGCATTGGTGCTGGAACCGGAAGAATCCGAGCTGATTGAATTAGAATAAGAGACTGGATATTGTAAAGGGGCTACTTGTACGGTTGACCAATTAGGTTGATCTGAGGAGGTAGCTCCTTTTTGTTAGTGCGTTCTGTGCCGCCTGTGCATATATTCGTAAAAAAGACCTAAAATATGCATAACGTCCTGAAGGAATCTGCATATTTTTGGCAATTTTTCCTCTCATATGCATTTTCGCCAATAAAATACTCTGAAATAGCAACGCGATTACCGGTTCGCAGTGAAAAATATGCATATATAATGCAAAATCCCCGCAAATATGCAGACTGATGTGCATATTTGCGGGGATTTCTTTAAAAATATGCATTTTGCCATGAGGAAGGAGTATCGTGGAATCATTAGCGTTAAATTGGGAGCCAGTCATTTTTATTGACTTAATAGGAATTGTGCGATATATTGAAATTAATTTAGGGAAAAGATTTGGCGGTGAATTCTGAAAGGAGAAAGGATATGAACCCGATTGAAACCAAAGATTTAATCATACGCGACAGCGTTTTTGAGGATTTAAAGTATTTTGACCCATGGGAAAGGCAGCCTGCAGTAACGGAGTTTTTCAGCATTGCGGACGGGCAGAGTCTGGAGGATGTGACCAAGGCATATGTGAAATTTGATGAGGCTGCCGATATGCGCCAGTACACTATTTGTCTGCGGGAGAGCGGTGAGCCGGTGGGAAGAATTATTCTTGGCGATATCATAGAAGGCTGGAAGTGTGAAATTTGGCGGATTTACATTGCGGACACGGCACTTCGCGGCAAAGGCTACGGCAGACAGGCTATGGAAGCGACCATGAAACTGTGCTTTGAGGATTTTGGGATGAAACGGGTATATCTGGATCATTACACGGGAAATCCAGCGGCGCACCTGTATCTGAATCTGGGATTTCAGTACGAGGGCGTGCTGCGAAAGAACTGCCGGAAGAACGGCGTCCTCTATGATGTGCACCTGATGTCCATGCTGGCGGAGGAGTATTTTAGAAATAAGAACTTATAAATATAGTGGTAAGAAAAAAAATTGACGTTGTCAATTTTTTTTTATAAATGTGGAGAGTGATTTTCGGCGAAAACGAATTTTATTTCGGAAAAAGGGAAGAGAGTGACGGAGGTGAAAAGGGGGAGATTGCAGGGAATATGGCTTTTGTGTGGCGTGGTGAAGGCAGGAGGTCTGGCTGTTGCTTATCTTTGGCATGTGTTTTGCTTCTTTAATAATAGTAAAAGGAACATGATGAAAAAAGGAGGAGGCAAAATGATTATTAGTGTAATAAAAGAAATCAAACCTTATGAAAACAGAGTGGCAGCTACGCCAACAACGGTGGGAGAGCTGGTGCGAAGAGGCCATGAAGTTTTGGTAGAAAGAGGTGCAGGTCTGGGAAGCCATTTTACTGATGGGGAATACGAGGCGGCAGGTGCTAAAATTGTAGCAAAAGAAGAAGCCTGGAATAAAGGAGAACTGATCTATAAAGTTAAAGAGATTTTTCCCGAAGAGTACCAATATATCAATGACAAAAAGATTATTTTTACTTATATACACTCCAATGCGCATTTGGATCAGACGCAGTATTTACTGGCATCAGGCTGCACCAGTATTGCATATGAGGATGTGATTGCATCGGATGGAACCTTCCCGCTTCTTGCACCGATGAGTGAGCTGGCAGGTAAGGGAGGTTTTTTGGCAGCGCTTCATTTTAGCCAGAGTGTGCATGGCGGACAAGGGGTTTTGCTGAACAATGTATCTGGTGTAGAGAGTCCGGTTGTAACGATTATTGGGGCAGGAGTCAGTGGCATGGGTGCTGCAGAACTGGCAGCAGCATTTGGAAATCGGGTGCAGATTTTGGAAGTTAATTCTAAAATTATAGAAAATGCTAGAAACCGTTTACCATATAACGTAGAACTGCTGTACTCCAACAGAGCAAATTTAGAACGTTGTTTGAAGAA
The DNA here is from genome assembly GCF_009936115.1 of Anaerotruncus sp. 80. Classification (NCBI taxonomy): domain Bacteria; kingdom Bacillati; phylum Bacillota; class Clostridia; order Eubacteriales; family Oscillospiraceae; genus Anaerotruncus; species Anaerotruncus sp. 80. The sequence continues at coordinate 23,449 of NZ_QWES01000029.1, read as the reverse complement.
CTCTGATGTTATTATCAACTGCATACTATGGGATAAGACCAGAAAAGACCATTTGATTTACAGGGAGGATTTAAAACTCATGAAATCAGGTGCGCTGATTGTAGATGTGGCCTGTGATGATAACGGGGCTATTGAAACTTGCAGAAGTACCAGTCATGCTGATCCGATATATGTTGAAGAAGGTATTACGCATTACGCAGTTGACAATATTCCATCTGCTTTTGCGAAGACTGCATCGGTTACTTTGTCCAATGCAACTCTTGCATATGTCATAGAAATTGCGCAAAAGGGTGTGGAACGGGCACTTAAAGAAAATGCAGGATTGCGTAGAGGACTTACAACTTATAAAGGACAGCTTACTTTGTTGGAAACCGCAGAAAAATATGGTATTGAATTCATAAATCCGAATGAGCTTGTGGAAACTTTTTAAATCTGGGAGGGGCAGAAATGAGAAGAGCACTCATCAATGGTCGCATACATTGTCTTGATGATAAAAGAACGGTAGCCGAGGCGATTGCAATAGATGGAAATCGCATATTGGAAGTAGGGACTAATGCGGAGATTTTGGCGCTGATGCACGAGGAAGAACTGGAGGCAGTGGTAGATTTAGAAGGTAAAGTGGTACTGCCTGGATTTAATGACAGCCATTTGCATTTGCTGAGTTATGGCTATGGAAAAACCATTGCAGATTTGGAAGGAGTAGATTCTCGTGATAGCGTGAAGGAAATTATTCGCACCCATATTGAAAAGAATCAGATTCCACCAGGACAATGGGTGGGGGCAGCCGGATGGAATAATGATAACTGGGATGACAGCAGAAATTTAACGAAAGAAGATTTGGACCAGATTTCAACAGAACATCCGATATATGCGGTTCGCATCTGCGGACATATTTCTGCGCTGAATACGAAAGCAATGGAAGTAATCGGTCTGAATCAGAATACGCCGCAGCCACATGATGGACATTATGAGGTGGATGAGATGGGTGAGCCGACAGGCAGTATTGCTGAGATGATGAATCTGGTCTACAATCAGATTGAAGAACCAGATATAGAGGCAATTAAATCAATGATTTTAAGAACCTGTCAGGATGCGAGTCGGGTAGGGATTACATCTATGCAGACAGATGACTTTGATACGCTGCCGGGAAGAAATTTCCGAAATATCATCGCTGCTTACAGACAGCTGATTGCAGAAAATCAATTAAATGTAAGAGTGAGTGAGCAATGTGCGCTGGCAGATTTACGGCGTTTTGATGAATTTCTGGCAGCTGGGTTTCGGTTAGGAGAGGGGGACAACTTTTATAGACTTGATACAGTGAAACTATATATTGATGGCTCTTTAGGGTCCAGGACAGCGTGGCTTTTGGAAGATTACAGTGATGATCCCGGTAATCAGGGATTTGCTGTTTATCGTGATGAGAGACGATTATTTGAAGTAGTGGAACGGGCACATAGAATGGGAACAGGTGTAGTGATGCATTGCATCGGCGATGCTGCTTGTGAACAGGCAATTTCTGCTGTTGAAGCAGCGCAGAAAAAATATCCTGGGATTAAACCGCGCCATGGATTGATTCATGCCCAGATATTAAACGATGATTTATGTGAACGGATGATTGCAGCTGGAATATATGCATATATTCAGCCTATTTTCATTGAATACGATCTTCATATGGCAGAAGAACGGGTGGGTGCTGAGCGTATCAAAACCAGTTACCATTGGCGAACAATGAAGGATATGGGGATAGAGATGTCAATGGGAACTGACTGCCCCGTTGAAAGCTTCAATCCAATGTTGAACATATATGCAGCTGTGACCCGAAAAGACTTGGATGAAGAACCGAAGGCTGGATGGTATCCGAAAGAGGCGCTTACTGTTGAGGAAGCTGTCGATGGTTATACCTTTATGGCGGCACGAATGTCAGGGGAAGAGGATTGCAAGGGGAGACTGCTTCCTGGCATGCTGGCTGATCTGGTTGTGCTTGATGAGGATATTTTTTCAGTCTCCCCTGAAAGGATTAAGGAGATTTCCGTAGCAATGACGATAGTGGATGGAAGGATTGTATATGCAAATGCAACATCTTAATTACGAGGAGGAAAAAAAGCAGTTTTACAGAAAAGTATTGATTATTGCGATTCCTGTAGTGATACAGCATTTAATCAGCATTGGTTTAAATTTGGTGGACACGCTGATGATTGGTCTGGTAGGAGAAGAGGCATTAGCGGCAGTTGGAGCGGCAAATCAAGTTTATTTTATCTTTTCTACGATGTGTTACGGACTGTACAGTGGTGCGGCAATTTATACAGCGCAGTACTTTGGCGCCGGAGATATCGGCCGCATCCGTAAAATTTTGGGAATGGATTATGTAGTGGGATTTGTAATTGCCTGTCTCTTTACCCTTTGTGGATTTTTTATGGCACCGCAGCTGATTTCAATTTTTGACAGCAGCCCAAAGGTGGTAGAATTGGGGACGCAGTATTTACGGATTGCATGTTTTTCCTACTTGTTTGCTGCGCTGTCTTTTTCTATCAACTATAATTCCCGTGCGATTCAGGATTTACTGATGCCAACTGTAATCAACGGTGCAGCCTTGGCGATTAATACTAGCTTGAATTATCTGCTGATTTATGGATATATGGGGTTACCGCAGCTGGGTGTTAAAGGTGCAGCAATTGCGACGGTCGCGGCGAGAGCTATGGAATGTACTACATTGTTTACGTATGTATACACAAAAAAGTCTCATGTTTTTAGAGCTGGGCCTATGGAACTATTCAATTTTAGACGATCGGAGTTTTTGACAGTTATGAAAACCGCTGTGCCGGTTGTAGTAACAGAGGGAGGCTGGGCAGTCTCAATGTCTGCGATTTTTTCTATATATGGAAAGTTGGGAACATCGGCTTTGGCGGTAACACAGGTAGCAAATACCATCAGCGAATTTTTGCAGTCGGTTTACTTTGGTCTTGGCAATGCGACGGCTGTGCTAGTGGGGAATGCCCTCGGTAGCGGAGAGACGGATAGAGCTTACAATCAGGCGAGAATTGCGATAAGACTTACTTGGTTTATCAATATAATTATGGCGGTTATCTTGGTTCTTGCTCGAGGTCCGGCGGCGGCAGTGTATCAGTTTAATCCGGAAACGACCAAGCTTTTATGTGATGCCCTGTTGGCATGGACGATTGCATTGGCGCCAAAGATGCTGGCATATATGTTGGTCTGTGGGGTTTTGCGCGCCGGTGGCGATACAGTTTTTTGCATGGTTATGGATTTTGCTTTTAATTTGGGTGCGCAGGTGACCATGGCGGCTGTGGCTGTATTGCTGTTTCAGTTGTCGCTGCCTTATGCGATGCTCATGGTAGCTATAGGGGATGTTCTGAAAGTGATTTGGTGCTATCGCAGATTTTATGGAAAGAAATGGATGAGAATAATGACATAATTCATTGTTACAATTTAGGACATGAGATAGTGAGCTGAATTACAGGAAAGAGTAAAGAAAATAGAAGAGGTATCAGAAATGAATGAAAAACCCAAAATTGCTATTTTACGATGGGAGGAAGGACGAGTACCCATGGGGTTGCTGCAGTTGGAAAATTTGCCAGGAAACAGTACTAATCCTGCGTCCTACCCCTTTGAGGTGCGAATGATTCATGTCGAGGGGGCCTGTACCGAAACAGTGATTACGAATCCCAGTCAGAAACTTTTGCAAGGCATGATTGAAATTGCAAGGCGCTTGGTGGAGGAGGAAGGGATTCAGGCAATTACTACAAGTTGTGGATTTAATGCAGTGTTTCAAACTGAGCTTAGTAAAGCGGTGCCTGTGCCCGTATTTACCTCTGCGCTGCTGCAAATTCCATTTATCAAAAATTTGATTGGGGATAGACCCATTGGTGTTTTGACAGCAAACGGAAAGGCTTTAACGCGGAAACACTTTACGGCATGTGGAGTTGATAAAGATACTGATTTGCATGTGATGGGGCTTGAAGGAGCACCGCAATGGAATAAGATTTTTACCAATCCAGACGAGATGTTTGAGGCAGAACTGGTAGAGCAGGAAATTTTAGAGGAGGTAAAGCAAGGGGTGAAAAACTGCCCGAATATGGGGGCAATTCTTCTCGAATGTACGGATTTGCCGCCATTTAGAAGGAAAATTCAGGAAGCAACAGGGCTCCCTGTGTTTGATTTTAGTTCTATGATGAGTATGGTGGCTGCAGCACTGGGGGAAGTTTCGTTGGTAGAAATTTCTACTTTTATGGGCAGCTGAGGGATGAATACTTTATAATCATAAAATAAGTACTGGAGCCAGTTTTAGACTAATCAGACCTGCAGATAGAGGATGAAAGAGCAAGCCTCTTTTGTAGAGACTGGATCTAACAAAAGAGGGTTGCTTTTAGGTTTGCAGTATTTCAGGTTCAATGTAAAATGTTGGGGTGGAACGCAAAATAAAAAATTTAAGTGACTGAGGAGGCAGTGATAAAGCTGTCTCCTTTGGTTTAATATTGAACCATAGTATGGAGAATTCTTTTCTTAAATCTTTCGTAGTTTCTCATGCCATAAGCGACTCTCTTGGTGACTTTGATTGGATTGTTGCAGCCTTCGGTATATCCGTTGGAAAATGGTACGTCAATTCTGTGTAGGTATAGGCAACTTTGTTGAACAGGCTAGGTTTGCTGCTTGTACCGCCATTTTAAAGGCTAGTAGTCTTTTCTTTGCGGTATAGATATCTGGGGAAGCAAATCGGTCATACGCCAGTTTTTTCAGGGCTAGTTCTTTGGATGGTGTGAGCATATTGGATACTTGTTCGAGTTCTTCTGGCTCCAGTTTCTCTTTGTGTTTGATGAGGAGTGTTCTGGCATGTTTAAAGTATTTTCTTCGTTTTGTGTGGAAGTTCTTTTGGACTTCTTTGCGAATTTGTTCTAACGCGTAAATGGCAAGTCTCAGGGCATGGAACCGGTCGGCGACGATTTCTGCTTTTGGAAATGCTGTTTTTACCACGCGCTTCTGAATAGTGTGCCTAAATCTATGACGACGTATTTTACGTTGTTTCGGTTTGGATATCTTGCAAAGTATTGGTATAGGGCATCGGTTTTTCTGTTTGGCAGGATGTCCAGTACTTTCTTTTCTTTTGGGTTTGAAATATGCTGAAAGGAAGATAGTTGTTTGAGGAAATTCATGGAAAAGAAAAATACAGGATGTAAGATAGCGTTTCTCTTTGGTGCCGGAGCGGAAGGAAATTATGATATGCCCGCAGGGATGGAGTATTTGATTAAGAGTGCACTGTCTCAACAAAAGGAAAATTGATATGAACCCGATTGAAACCAAGGACTTAATCATACGCGACAGCGTTTTTGAGGGTTTGAAATACTTCGACCCATGGGAGAGACAGCCTGAAGTAACGGAGTTTTTCAGCATTGCTGATGGGCAAAGCTTTGAAGATGTGACCAAGGCTTATGTGAAGTTTGATGAAGTAGAGGATATGCGCCAGTACACTATTTGTCTGCGCAAGAGCGGTGAGCCGGTGGGAAGAATTATTCTTGGCGATATCATAGAAGGCTGGAAGTGTGAAATCTGGCGGATTTACATTGCGGATACGGCGCTTCGTGGAAAAGGCTACGGAAGGCAGGCGATGGAAGCGGCTATGAAGCTGTGCTTTGAGGAGTTTGGCATGAAGCGGGTTTATCTGGATCATTATACGGGAAATCCAGCGGCGCATCTGTATCTGAATCTGGGATTTCAGTACGAGGGCGTGCTGAGAAAGAATTGCAGGAAGAATGGAGTGCTTTACGACGTGCATCTGATGTCCATGCTGGCAGAGGAATACTTTGAGCGATATGGTAAATGAATGCAGTGAATAAGCTGGAAAAACGCCAACACGCCGAAAAAAATTATGCCAACACGCCGAAAAAAATAGACACAGATAAAATGAAAAAACCGGCTTTTTTAATGATTCTTATTGGCGTAGGTGATTATGCTTACCGAAGGCAGGCTGGAATTTATGTAGTGCCGGTGGGATGTCTAAAGAATTAAGAATAATTAACAGCCGCCTAGCGAAAAGGGCGGCTGTCTTTATAAGTGGAGTTTGACAGGTTTACGGCGTTTCCTTTTGTACACTCTTCAAGAGATTTTTCCGTCAGTCTGAGAACGGTTTCTGATGTTGACAAAAATAAAAGAATCACGAATATTTGTCACATTTCTTTTTTCATGCCTTTGCCCTGTTTGAAGACATGCAAAAGTCTTGCATTTTCGCTCAAATTGTGTATAATGATATATGAAAATTGAAAAGAGCTTGCCAGTACCCGAAAGGGTTTAAAGGAAAACAGGTGAAATTCCTGTACGCCGCCAACGCTGTAACAGAGGAGTCTTCTTCATGATGTCACTGGGAAACCGGGAAGGCGAAGAAAGATGCTGATACTGGAGTCAGAACACCAGCTGGGAAGCAGCGCAAACGCATTGGAGAGATATGATGCGAAAGTATCTCTGCCGGATGCGTTATTTTTTTATATGGAGGGCACTAATGAAAAAACTATTTAAACTGGAAGAAAATCACACCACTGTCAGACAGGAAGTACGCGCCGGTCTGACAACCTTTTTTGCCATGGCGTATATCATTTTTCTGAACCCGGTATTTCTGTCATCTACAGGCATGAGTTCCGGCGCCGTTATGGTTGCTACATGTCTTTCTGCCGCAGCAGGCACGCTGCTGTGTGCATTTTTGAGCAATAAGCCTTTTGCGATGGCGCCGGGTATGGGGATGAATGCCTTTTTTGCGTATACCCTATGCGGAATTTACGGATATTCATGGCAGCAGGCGCTGGCACTTACCTTCCTTTCCGGAATCCTATTTTTTCTAATTGTTATCTCGCCTCTGAGAGATAAGATAATCAATGCAGTACCTGTAAATCTGAAATACGCTATAAGCGCCGGCGTGGGTCTGTTTATAGCGCTCATTGGTCTTCTGGATACAGGGATTATATCTTTAGCAAGCGGAATGCCTGCTCTCGGGGATCTCAGTTCGCCTACAGTTCTGATTGCATTGCTTGGAGTGGCAATCACAGCTGTTTTGGTGGTATTGAACATAAATGGAAGTTTGATTATCGGTATGGTGATAACGATTGTACTGAGTCTGGCGGCAGGACAGACAGCGATGCCCGACCACCTTGCAGAGTTTCCGGGCGCAATAGCGGACGTGGCTTTTAAGCTTGATTTTTCCGGATTGATTTCAGGAAAAGCGGGCTTGTCCGGTATCCTGTCACTTATTGCGCTTATTATCTCATTGACCATGGTTGATATGTTTGATACCCTTGGTTTTTTAATCGGCACCAGCTCCAGGGCGGGAATGACCGATGAAAAGGGAACCATGCCGGGAAGCGGGTCGATTTTAATTGCTGATGCGGCAGGTTCTGTGATGGGCGCTTTATTTGGAACCTCTACCGTTACATGCTATGCGGAATCGGTTTCCGGGATTGCGGCAGGCGGAAAAACCGGTCTGACTGCTGTAACAACTGCTTTGTGCTTCTTGCTGGCGGTTGTGTTCTCGCCTCTGACAGGGGTGATGACAAGTGCTGTAACTGCACCGGCTTTGATTATCGTGGGAATGTATCTTCTCATGGAAGTGAAAAAAGTTGATTTTGGTCGTCTGGATGACGCCATTCCTGCATTTATTACCATAGTGGCGATGCCTATGACATACTCCATTACGACAGGAATTGCTGCGGGATTTATTTTTTATCTGATTTGCAAAATTGCCGCTGGCAGAAGAAATGAGGTGAATCTGCCTGTTGTGGCGCTGGCTATGGTATTTTTTCTTTATTTCTGCCTGTAAAATTTAGGTTTGCAGTATTTTGAATATATGCCTTTTCTTTAGCTGGTTCAATTCATCACGTGTTGGAGCTGTGAGTGCAGTGGCTTCGGTGAGGTCGGTAAGAGGATTCTCGGTAGCGATACATTTGCTGACAAAGGAATCGTATCGACCAAGGGAAAGACTGCAGAACAGACCAACGATAATTGAAGATGTACCAAAATTGCTGGTAAGATCCAGAACCAGCAAATCATTTTTATTTGCAGTATTTGCGAGGAAAATCCTCTGGGATGAATCGAAAGTCTGCACTGTTCCTGTGTAATAATAGGTGCACTTAGCAAAATCGGTGGGGTCGACTACACGCCCATAAAAGGAAGCTTTTTCTTGATTTATGGTCAAGATGTTGACCTCTTTGTTTTTTTTCTGTATGAGAGAGGGTACGTACACATAATAGATTTTTCCTGGTTGTGAAGAACCGGGTGTTTCTTGTGATAAATTCTCAGTTGGAAGTAAATAGTCCATGTCAAGAAGCTGTGAAATATGAACATCAAGATTCTTTGCAATAATAATGAGTGTTTCCACATCAATTGATACTTCCCCACGCTCATATTTTGAAAGGGAAGATTTACTTTTGTTAATGAGTAGAGCAAATTCTGCCAAACTGTAATGTTTTTGTTTCCTGTAGTGACGAATGCGCTGACCAAGTATACTGCGTATTGTTTCTTCCATGCTGTACCTCCGCAAAGATTTCATATAATTGCTTTTTTCTCTGAAATAAAGTAAAACTTGTAAAGTTTTTTATTAGTATAGCATATTTTATGCAAAAAATCCAATATCGTTGGAAAAAAGTGCAGAAAATAGTCGTAGAATGAAAATACCGTTTTTTGAAAAGGAAAAGGAAGTTCTTTATAATGATAGAAAATTTATTATAAGGAGTGATTATTTTGAAAGATCGAAGAAAGTATTTCATTGTGTTTTTATTGACCCTGTCTACTTTGTGCTATAATTTGCCCTATTTAAGTTCGACTTTTTATACGCAATTTTTGGAGGCATTTCATTTATCTAATCAGCAGGCGGGGATGCTACTGACGATGTTTTCTTTTACAGCAACGCCGGGATATCTGCTGGGTGGTATTTTAGCAGATAGATTTTCACCGAAGAAGCTGGTTGTAATTTCACAGCTTTTGACAGCAGGTCTGGGCATCCTTATGACCTTTGCACCTAACTACTTGGTGTTAATTGGCTGCTATTTGGGATTCGGCGTATCGACAACCTTCATTCACTGGTCGGCATATTTGAAATTGGTTCGTGCACAGGCAGATGAAAACGAAGAAGGAAAGATGTTTGGATTCTTTGAAATGTGTGCAGCAATTGTAGGTGCAATTATGAGTTACGGTGTGCTGGCGGCACTGTCACAGTTTGCAGAAAGCATGGGATTCAGATATGTAACGACAATTTTTGCCGTTGTAATTGCGATTGTGGCTATTTTAATTATGGTGCTGGTGAAGGATGTAAAGGGCTTAGAGTCTAACGATGATTTCAAGTTTTCTATGCTTGGAAGAGCGCTGGCGCATCCGGTGACCTGGTTGAACGGGTTTATTGTTATGGGGTTGTTTATTGTGATCTCTGGTGCAACATATCTCAACCCGTTTTTATCTGGCTTGTTCGGTGTATCTGTGACTTTCAGTACAGCTTTTGCAATTGCAAATCGTTCGGTGGTAAGAATCATCCTCTCGCCGCTGGGAGGGCTTCTTCTGGATAAGTGCCGCACGCCTAAATTCTTGATTCTGGTTTGTATCGCTATAGGTATTACGATTGTGGGTCTGCTGTTTGTTCCGCATCAGGAATCCAGCAAAACAATTGCGGTGATTTTGAGTATTGTACTTATCAGTGTAATTGCGCTGAGCCGTTCCGGCCTATATACTCCGATTCCTGAAGCGAAGGTTCCTTTTGAAATTACCGGAACTTCTATGGGGATTGCTTCAGCAGTAGGCTATTCAACTGACCTGTGGCTGTATAATTTATGTGGAAAATGGCTGGATACAAAAGGCGCAGATGGATATAACAACATTTTTATTTTGCTGATAGTTGGTCTTGGAATTGTAGTGGTTTGTGCAGTGTTGCTGCATTTATATGAAAAGAAAAATCACTGCTTTGAATCTGAGCGGGCAGTGATGTAAAGATTTGGAGGGAATGTAATATGAAAACTTTAGTTTTGAAAAATTGCAGACTGATTCCCTATTTGACTGAGGGATTTGTGGTTCAAGAAAATCAACTGGCAGATGTTGTGATTGAAGACAAGAGAATTAAGACGATTCTTCCGGCGGGAACTGCCTTTGAGGGGGATGTTGACATACTGGATGTCAAAGGAGATACTCTCATGCCGGGTATGTTGGATTTACATATGCATTTTGATTTTACAACGATGGACGTTTTGCAGATTAAATATCGCAGTGCGGTAAAAGAACTAGTGGAAGGAATTGAATATGGCTTTGATTATCTGCGCAGCGGTTATACTACGGTTAGGGACTGTGGCTCTGCATTTAATCTGGGCGTAACGCTGCGTGACATGTATGCTAAGGGAACTATCATGGGTCCGCGTGTGATTGCTTCCGGCCATTGTAACACCCCGACTGCACCGGGCAATGCAGAATTCGGACCACTTTATAAAGTGTTTGACGATGTGGCTGACGCAAGAAAAATTGTGAGAGAAGATATTGAAGCTGGCTGTGATTTTGTCAAATATATGGCAACTGGTGCAGTTATGAACATCGGTGGGGATCCTGGAGCTATGATCTGCTCTTTTGAAGAACTGAAGGCACTTTCCGATGCGGCGAAAGAACAGGGAACTTATGTAGCGGCTCATTGTCATGGAAAAAAGGGCATTATGGCATGTGCGGAGGCAGAAATAGGCAGTATTGAGCATGCTTCCTACATTGATGATGCGTGTATCGAGACATTATTAGCGCATGGAAACCAGACTTTCATCGTTCCAACTGTGGAAATTGCATATTCCATGTTGAAGGATTTGACGGGAAATACGCCTGCGTTCATGCATGAACGTTCTATAGAAATCATGGAGCATATTTCGGAGTATATGACAAAAGCCTATCGCGCCGGAATTAGGCTTGGTTGGGGTACGGATGCAGACAGAGTTACTTTTAATGAATTCCCTGGGTTGGAATTTATTGCCAGAAAGGCGGCGGGATTTTCTAACGAAGAGCTACTGAAGATGGCGACGGTGGACAGTGCAGCTCTTGTAGGACTGCAGGAGAGTATTGGAACCGTAAAAGAAGGCAAATTGGCTGACTTAATCGTAATGGAAGGTGAGCCTGATATAAATATTGAGGACATGAAAAAACTACCCAAATATGTATTTAAGGAAGGTAAATTGTTTGTCGAGTAAAGAAGGCTGTGTAGAATGATGAAGACGATAGACTATATTTTTATGGCTCTGCTACTTGCAGCTGTTTTAATTGTTGGTCACTGCTCCAATCGCAAACTTTCGGATTCAAGTGATTTTCTGACGATGAATAAAGGCTTGAATAAGCTGCAAACCGGACTGTCTATGGCGGCGACGGATTTTGGCGGGAGCGGACTGGTTGGCGCAGTAGGGTACTGCTATCTGATGGGGATGGGCGGCATGTGGTGGAACCTTGCCGCTGCGCCAGGATTCTTACTGATAGGCTTTGTTTTGGCGAAAAGGCTCAACGGTTTGAACGGACTTACTGTACCGGATTATTTGGGTAAACGATATGGATTGAGCGTAAAGTACATTACCAGTGTAATGCACATCTGTGCGTCTGTTGCTGCACTGTCGACACAGTTTACGGTTTCATCTGTAATGCTTAACACGTTGACTGGTTTAGACGTGCGAATTACACTGGTAATCGGAATGCTTATTACATTGTTTTTGACTAGCGGGGGTTTGAGAACTGTTGTTAATACAGACATTTTGCTGTTCTTTGTTATGGTGGCGGCTGTTTTTACGGCAGTACCTGTGACAATCAGTGCAGGTGGAGGCCTTGGAGAAATAACGAGGAGTTTGCCGGAAGGATTTATGTCGATCGGCAGTATAGGCATATGGACGCCGTTGTCCTGGGGGATTTTGTTTGGCATCTCTTATGGGACCAATCAGAATTATATACAACGAATTGTATCTGCAAAAGACGGCAGTACGGCAAGATTTGGGATGCTGTTTACTGCAGGATTTTATGTTGTGGTTTCGGCAGCAACGGGGTTAATTGGTGTAAGCGCTGTGTCGCTTCTTCCAGAGATAACAGACTCGAATATGGTGTTTTCGACGCTTCTTGTTAAAGTGCTGCCTGCAGGCTTTGCGGGGATTGCAGTTGCTGGTGTTTTCGCGGCGACGATTTCGACCAGTACTTCGGTATTGCATGCGGTTACAGTGCTTAGTGTAAGTGATGTTCTGATGCCGATCGTGGAAAAGAGAGAAATAGAGCTGAGTGACGTGAAACTATCGAAGGTTGCGACAGTTGTTATAGCGCTGATAAGTCTTGCTATTTCGTTGGCTTTTGATAATATCATTGCGGTGCTATATACATCCGGTTTGTTTTACAGTTCGGCAGTTTTCCTTCCGATGCTCCTGGGATTGTACACGGATTGGGCGACGAAGAAAGCGGCGATTGCCAGTGTGGCAGGCTCAATCATTTGCGGACTTGCATGGGAGTTTTTTGTCTTAGGCAAGGTGTCGATTCTTGGAAAAATTCCATCGGTTTTAGTTAGCTTAGCTGTCAGTGGAATTTTGCTGTATGGTGTTTCGATGGTCTCAAAGGATAAGGCGTCGATAAGCAAGTAAAAAATTACGCGATTTTGCAGCGAGTCTATCCGGATCATTACACGGGAAATCCGGCGGCGCACCTATATCTGAATCTTGGATTTCAGTATGAGGGTGTGCTTCGAAAAAACTGCAGAAAAAACGGGGTACTTTATGATGTGCACTTGATGTCTATGTTGGCAGAGGAATATTTTGAGAAATATGGGGAATCGATATAAAAAGCGAATGACATCATGAAATAGGAAGTCTAAGCCATGGTACGGCTTTGCGTCCAGAAGAAAATATACCCGTACACCTAACCGGCACGGAAAGAATCCCGAGGCAGAAGTCTTGGGATTCTTTTTTCTTTTTGGCCGAGAGGGAAACTTCCGTCAATTATCAATATGATAAAAATGAATTCATATATTGAAATATTTATAAAAATTTATTAGAATGATAATTAAGTCTTTCCTGATTATCAAAATGATAATCAGGAAAGACAAAGAAAAAATCGATACGGAAGAAATCTTCGTTTTGTAAGGGTTCAAGGAGTTGGCACAATAATTGCTTTATAAATAATAAAGGAACTTGTCTACAAAACAGCGCATAATCTTAAGGAGGAATGAAATGGAAACTTTAAATGACAAGAAAAGCAGAGTTCCACATACGTATGTCATTATTTGCGGATTTGTAATCTTAATGGCAATTTTAACGTACGTTATCCCTGCGGGTAGTTACAGCACAGTGTTTAATGAGGAAATCAGGAAAGATGTCATTGATCCTAATTCGTTTGAATATGTGGAAAAATCACCGGTTTCGCTGCTTTCACTACTTACTTCTGTCACACTTGGAATGCAGGGCGTGGGAGACGTTATTTTCTTCGTATTTATCATTGGTGGATCCATGGAAATCATCAATGCAACCGGTGCAATTGAGCATGGTGTGGGAACCTTAGCCAGAAACAAATTTATGGGCAAGTTTTTTATCCCAGTTTTCGCTTTTGTTTTTGGTCTGATGGGCGCAACATTCGGTGCATCTGATGAACTGGTGGTATTTGCACCTATTGGAGTAGCAGTAGCCCACGCTTTTGGATATGATGCCCTTACTGGTCTGTCAGCAGTTACCCTTGGTGCAGCATGCGGATTCAATGCAGGATTTTTAAATCCATTTTCTACAGGTGTTGCACAATCTATTGCTGAGTTACCAATGTACTCCGGCATCGAACTGAGAATTGTTGTTTTTGTGATCATGTTTGCTGTGACAGTCTGGTATATCATGCGCTACGCAAAAAAGGTGAAGGCAGATCCGAAAGCCAGCATTGTCTACGGATGCAGATGTGAAACAGAAAAAGAAGATGTGGATATTTCTCAGATCGCGAAGATGGGAAAAAGAGATGTTGCAATTATGCTTCTGTTTGTAGCCGGAATCATATTCATGGTATACGGTGTATTCAACTGGGAGTGGTACATTGATGAAATGTCAGGTATTTTCATTGCAGTTGGAGTGATTGCCGGAATCATCGGTGGATTGAATCTGAACAAAATTGCAAATACTTTTGTTGAAGGTGCGGCATCACTGACTTTTGGCGCACTGGTAACAGGGTTTGCGAAAGCCATCGTAATTGTTATGGAAGAAGGTCAGATTATGGATACCATCATTCATGCCCTGAGTCAGGCTGTCATTGCGCTGCCTACAGGCATCTCTGTAGTCGGCATGTTTATTGTGCAGATTATAGTAAACTTTTTTATTCCATCTTCCACAGGGCAGGCGGCAACCATTATGCCGATTATGATTCCGCTTTCTGATATTGTGCAGGTTACAAGACAGACTGCAGTACTTTGCTTCCAGTTTGGAGACGGTTTCAGCAATTCTATTATTCCGACCTCCACAGTACTGATGTCCTATCTGGCAGTAACGAAGGTTCCGTACAATAAGTGGTTCAAATTTATCTGGCCGCTGATGCTGATCTGGATCTGCATAGGTGCAGTGATTCTGATTGCGGCAAATCTGATCAATTACGGACCGTTTTAAAGGAGGGACAATATGTGTAGCAGAACTATGACAAAGACAGAACGCGTCAAAGCGGCAGTCAACTTTCAAGAAGTAGATAGAATTCCTTTGGGGCTCTGGCCACATCACACGGATGTGGATCAGGACTATGTGAAACTGGCCGATAAACAGTTTGCCTTTTACAGAGAAACAGATATTGATTTTGTAAAGCTGATGCCTTTTGGACTTTACACGGTAGAAGATTACGGATGTAAAATTGAAAAAATATGCCAGCCGGATCAGTGGCCGCGAATCGTAGAAGCGTTTATAGAGACGCCGGAGGACTGGGAAAAAATCGTGCCTCTTGACGTGACAAAGGGCACCTACGGCAATCAGCTGAAATATGCGGAAAGAATGCTGCAGCTTATGAAAGAACACCAGGATGAGGCGCCGGTGATTCACACCATTTTCAGTCCAATCACTACATTGTACAAGCTGTTGGGCGAAAAGAAACTCTTTGAGGAAATCGAAGCGCATCCGACACTGGTGCATCGTGCGCTGGAGCAGGTTACGGAAACTACAATTGCCTTTGTAAACGAAAACATCAAACTTGGCGTCAGCGGGTTTTTCTTTGCAAGTCAGCTTGCAAACTACAGATTTATGACGGACGAAATGTATGATGTATTTGGTGAGCAGTATGATTTGAAAGTCATCGGTGCATATGCAGACCGAACCTGGTTCAACGTAATTCACGTACATAGCTTTACACAGGAAAAAGAGAAGTCCATGTTTGAAAGACTTGCAAACTACCCGGGCACCTGTCTCAACTGGCATGACAGATGGGTGGGACCGAGTTTGGCAGAGGCTAGAAAATACACGGACAAATGTCTGATTGGAGGCATTAATGAAGAGCAGTATTTCAACAAAACTAGCTATCAAAACGTATATGGACATATTCGCGAGGCAGTAGAAATGGCAGGCAGAACTGGATTCATGCTGGGACCGGGGTGTACCATCTACGAGGATACACCACTTGAAAATTACCTGGCTGCGAGAATTGCGGCAACCAAGTACGGTAAATAATATGTAGGGGAAGACGTATGACAGAGTTAATGCACATTAGAGAATATGCTTTCGCAACGGCGAAAACCATTGCATCTGTAATCAACGAAGAGGTAGTCATCTGTGATAATGAGATGAATCTTTTAGGTGACAGCAATTGCAGCAGTCCTTCGGAACTGACTGATATTTCTGTGACGAAACAGTCAATTATGCTCAATGCAATGGCACATAAGACAACGATTGTCAGCGAGGATATTAAGCATTCTTTAAAGGGATGCAGCCTGTGCGCGAATTTCAGAACCTGTGATATTCACTCTATCATAGCTTTTCCTTTATTGAAAAATGACGTTGTAATAGGGTGCATCGCACTTTATTCCAAAGAAAAAAGACTTTCCGGCGATAAAAAAGAACGCGTAGATCAGTTGAAGAATTTTATTTCAAAGATGTCAGAGCTGCTCATCAGTAAGCTGGACGAAAATCAGGAAAACTATGAACTGTCTGTTGTAAAAAAGCAGCTGCAGGCAGTTGTCGACCATATCGGCAGTGCAGTGGTATGTATTGATAACGATGAAAGAATTATTTATGGGAATCAGATGTTTAGGAAGCTTTTCGGCATCGGACCGAAGATGCCTGAAAGAATCACAGATATTCGCCAACTTGCAGAATGCAGCGAACTGATGAAGAGCCTATACCACGTAAACGGAACCTTCAGCAAAGAGCTGTCCTTTTCGGACGGAAAAACTGAAATCAACCATGAAATGGTTACGGTTGTTTCCATCAACGATGAGGGCACACAGGTAGGCAGCGTGATTTATTTTCGGGACAGCGAAAAGTATTATGAGGAAATCAACCGAGTCACCAATGCATCTTCAGAAATGACATTTAAAGATTTGATCGGTAAAAGCAAACCGATTCAGAATCTGAAGATGCAGGCGCAGAAGATTGCCAACAGCTTATCGACCGTTCTGATTCAGGGAGAAAGCGGAACGGGAAAGGAAATCATAGCAAGAGCGATACACAATGCAAGCAGAAGATCAGCGGGACCATTTATTTCTGTCAATTGTGCAGCAATTCCGGATAATCTTCTTGAAAGTGAACTGTTTGGGTATGAAGAGGGCGCATTCACCGGCGCGGCAAAGGGTGGGAGAATCGGCAAGTTTCAATTGGCAAACAAGGGAACTCTGCTTCTCGATGAAGTTGGAGAGATTCCGATTCATCTGCAGGCCAAGCTGCTTCGTGCCATTCAGGAAAAGAAAATACAGAGAATCGGTTCAAATGTTGATATCGCAACAGACATAAGAATTATTGCGGCAACCAATCGAAATCTTGAAGAGATGATTGTGTCCGGTGCATTCAGAGAAGATCTGTTTTACCGTCTTAATGTGATTCCGATTTATGTGCCGGCATTGCGGGAGCGGAAAAGTGACATTCCTTTTCTTGTGGATACCTTTATAAAAAAATACAATGAAGTGCTGAACAAAAATATCAGCAGATTTTCCAAAAAAGCGATGAAAATGCTGGAGACGTACGACTGGCCGGGGAATGTACGGGAACTGCAGAATGTTGTAGAATACTGCGTAAACATTTCCAATAGGAGGGTGATAGAGCCTGACAGTCTGCCTGCGCGTGTAAAATGTGAGAGAAAAGAATTTTCTATAGAGCATTCGGCAGAGATAAAGCCGCTGAAGGATGTAGAAAAGGCCTATATCGATGAGGCAATCCGTGTTTACGGTGATACTACCGAAGGCAAGCAGAAAGCTGCAGATGCGCTTGGCATCGGAATTGCGACATTGTATAGAAAACTGAAGGAGTGAACAAACATATGAAAAATGCATATATTAGAATATTGGAAACGGAACTGATGCCCGCCATGGGGTGTACAGAACCTATTGCGATTGCATATGCAGGGGCAGTCGCCAGAAAAGTACTGGGAAATGTTCCGGAGAAGGTGTTGGTTCGCTGCAGCGGAAATATCATCAAAAATGTGAAAGGCGTGATTGTGCCATCCACGAAAGATATGAGAGGCATAGAGACCAGCGCACTTTTGGGCGTACTGTGGGGAAACCCGGATGACAAGCTGGAGGTTCTGAAGGGCATTACGGAAGAACAGGTTGCGACAATGGTTCAGTATCTCGAAAAGGGCATCTGTTCTGTAGAGTTGGCTGCGGGTGTTGAGAATCTGTACATTGATATGATTATTTCTGACGGCACCCACTGTGCGGAGGTCGTGATTTCGCAATGGCATACAAACATTGTCAAAGTTGCCAGAGACGGACAGTCGATTCTCGAAAGCGAAAGTGAGTCCTTCCATGATTTCGAGGAAGAGGAAAAGATTATGGATCTGAAAGGAATCTATGATTTTGCCAGAGAAGGCGATATTGCGGAATTGATTCCATACATAGAACGTCAGATTCAGTATAATAAAGCGATTTCTGAAGAGGGCATAAAGAATCAGTATGGTGCAAACGTGGGAAAAAGCATTCTGAAACACAGGCACCATGAGATTCGTGAAGTTGCAAAGGCATATGCGGCAGCAGGCTCTGATGCCAGAATGGCAGGTTGTGAACTGCCGGTAGTAATCAATTCAGGCAGCGGAAACCAGGGGATCACCGTATCTGTTCCCGTTGTTAAGTACGCAGAATATTTAGGTGTATCGGATGAAAAGCTGTATCGCGCGCTGATTCTCAGCAATTTAGTAGCAATACATATCAAAAGAGGGATCGGAAAATTATCAGCTTTTTGTGGCGTCGTGGGGGCTGCCTGCGGTGCGGGTGCTGGTATCAGTTTTCTGTATGACGACTCTTTTGATGTGATTTCCAATGGTGTGATCAACACCCTGGGAAATGTTTCGGGTATCGTATGTGATGGTGCGAAAGCGTCCTGTGCTGCAAAGATTGCATCTGCCCTAGATGCGTCAATTATGGCCAGGGAACTTGCCATAGATGGCAGCAGATTTCAGGATGGAGAAGGGCTGGTTGAAGAATCCGCTGAGGAGACCATTGAAAACATATGGAGACTGGGAAAAGAAGGGATGAAGAATACTGACACGGAAATATTGAATATGATGATTTCCAATTAATTTTGAGGAGCTGAAAAGTATGGAATATAAAAAAGATGACGCCAAACAAGTAATCATTCGTGTTTCCAATGTGAGTCTTGTATGGAATATTTTGTTGGCGTCAGTCAAGCTGGTGGCTGGAGTCATTGCCAATTCCCATGCTATGATTTCTGATGCAATCCATTCCGGTTCAGACGTTTTGGGCACAGGACTGGTGATTTTAGGCGCACATCTTTCTGGAAAAAAGGCAGATAAGGAGCATCCTTACGGTCATGAAAGAATGGAATGTGTCATTGCGCTGCTTCTTGCAAATATACTTGTGCTGGCTGGCATTGCAATTGGATATGCAGGGATAAAAACGGTGCTTTCTATCAGAGCTGAGGCAACTGTTGCAGCGCCCGGAACCCTTGCGCTTGCAGCGGCGGTGGTGTCCATCCTTGTAAAGGAAGGTATGTACTGGTATACGATTATTGCAGCTAGGAAAATCAATTCGGTTTCTCTGAAAGCGGAAGCTTGGCACCACAGATCTGATGCATTCTCCTCTGTGGGCAGTTTGATTGGAATTGCCGGCGCTCGTATGGGATTTGCAGTTCTGGATCCTATTGCAAGTATTGTAATTTGTATTTTTATTATCAAGATTGCTGTAGATATTTTCCTTGAGACTGTGGATAAAATGGTGGATAAAAGCTGCGATGACAGCATCATACAGAACATGGAGCAGGAAATTAAAAATGTGCAGGGTGTGATCGATATTGATGATATCAAGACGAGACAATTTGGTGCGAAAATGTATGTAGATGTGGAAATTCAGGTAGATGGCGAACTGAGCCTTAAGAATGCGCATACGATTGCAGAAGACGTCCATGCGACGATTGAGCGCAGTGATGAGAATATCAAGCATTGTATGGTTCATGTAAATCCTTCTTTGAACTGAAGGTGGATGGCATTATATACTTTTTAGGGGTTTCACCTGTGTGTCTAAACGGAATAGAGATTTTTAGAAGTCAAAGATTGTTCCCACATCTTCGGCTAAATTTACAGCAAAATCAGGAATAATTTCCTTGCACTTGGAAAAAATATGTGATAAAATATTAGAGCGTTTCGAATGAAATTGACCCTAGAAGTGATTTAGGGTCAGTTTGATTGTGAAAATAAAGTTTAAAAAGAAAGGAGAAACGAATGCCTACTATTAACCAATTAGTACGTCAGGGCAGAACCAGTTCTGTTAAGAAGTCAACCGCTCCTGCTCTCGGTAAGGGTATGAACTCTTTAAGAAGAGTAGCAACTAACACCAACTCACCACAGAAGAGAGGCGTGTGCACTTCAGTTAAGACTGTAACCCCTAAGAAGCCGAATTCCGCTCTTAGAAAGGTTGCCAGAGTACGTCTGTCCAACGGTATCGAAGTAACCGCTTATATTCCTGGTATCGGTCACAACCTGCAGGAACACAGCGTAGTGCTGATTAGAGGCGGAAGAGTTAAGGACCTCCCAGGTGTGCGTTATCACATCATCAGAGGTACACTGGACACTGCCGGCGTAAACAACAGAAATCAGGCTCGTTCCAAGTACGGTGCTAAGAGACCTAAGAAGAAATAAGAATATTTCTTACAAGTAAAGAATGAATCGGGAATAGAAAGAGCCCTTAATATATATAATATTGATGCTGGCAGGATGTACAGCCTCTGGCATGGTACGACAGGATATTAAGTGCGCTCGCGGCTCCTTGGAAGGAAGTCGAGTACCCCCGTAAGACTGGACGCCTATTTAATTGCAGGGCGATTCCAGAGTAATCCTGCGCTTTTGCGTATGGGTGAAGAGAATGTGCAATTAGAAAATCAGTTAGAACAATTGTGCAGGTAATTTCAATGATAAGGCAAGCCTTATAGAAAGAGGAGTGGCATGAGAGAAGAGCATACTCTCGCGCCGATAATTTCGCATAAGGCTAGGCGCGCAGGAGGAGCATGAAGCGCCGCGTACTTAAGTACGGTAGCGAATGCGACGAGTGCAGCAACAACGCCTTATGCGAAATTATCAAGCGAGGAGGGAAGAGAAGTGCCAAGAAAAGGTAACACACCAAAACGTGAAGTACTTCCAGATCCAGTATACGGCAGTGTTGTTGTAGCAAAACTGATCAACAGCATCATGCTTGACGGAAAGAAAGGTACAGCACAGTCGATTGTATATTCCGCCTTCGATAGAATCAAGGAAGCAACCGGCGAAGAACCTTTGGAAGTATTCGAAAAGGCAATGAACAATATCATGCCTGTTTTAGAAGTAAAAGCAAGAAGAATCGGTGGTGCAAACTATCAGGTTCCTATTGAAGTAAGACCGGAAAGAAGACAGACTTTAGGTTTGAGATGGCTGACGAAGTACACCAGACTTAGAGGCGAAAAGACTATGTCTGAAAGACTGGCAAAAGAATTAATGGATGCAGCAAATAACACTGGCGCATCTGTAAAGAAGAAAGAAGATACACATAAGATGGCAGAAGCTAACAAGGCATTTGCACACTTCAGATGGTAATTTCACTTTCTTCAATTTCATAAAAAAATGGAGGAAATGTAATGGCTGGTAGACAGTTTTCACTTGAGAAAACAAGAAACATTGGTATCATGGCGCACATCGACGCCGGAAAGACCACTACCACGGAGCGTATCCTTTTCTATACAGGAAGAACCCATAAGATTGGCGAAACCCACGATGGTGCAGCTACAATGGACTGGATGGAACAGGAACAGGAACGTGGTATTACAATTACCTCTGCAGCAACTACAGCACAGTGGAAGAACCATAGAATCAACATCATCGATACCCCGGGTCACGTTGACTTTACAGTAGAAGTAGAACGTTCCCTGAGAGTACTGGATGGAGCAGTAACTGTACTTTGTGCAAAGGGCGGTGTTGAACCGCAGTCCGAAACAGTTTGGAGACAGGCTGAAAAGTACGGTGTTCCTAGAATGATTTTTGTAAACAAAATGGACATTTTAGGAGCAAACTACTTCAGAGTAGTTGACATGGTTAAGGACAGACTGAAAGCAAATGCAGTGCCTGTTCAGCTTCCTATCGGTGCGGAAGATAGTTTCGTTGGAATTATCGACCTGGTAGAAATGAAAGCAGAGATTTACAAAGATGAACTAGGACAGGAATTTGAAATCACTGAGATTCCTGACGATATGAAGGAACTTGCCGCAGAATGGAGAGAAAAATTAGTAGAATCCGTTGCTGAATGTGACGAAGAACTGATGATGAAATTCCTGGAAGGCGAAGAACTGACCGTAAAAGAAATGAAAGATACCATCAGAAAGCAGACGATTGCCTGCGAAATGGTTCCGATGCTTTGCGGCAGTGCATATAGAAACAAGGGCGTACAGATGATGCTGGACGCAGTCATCGACTATATGCCGTCCCCAGTTGATATTCCGCCTATTAAGGGTGTTAACCCAGATACTGGAGAAGAAGACGTAAGACACGCTGATGATAACGAACCGTTCTCAGCACTTGCATTTAAGATTATGGCTGACCCGTTTGTTGGTAAGCTGGCATTCTTCCGTGTTTACTCCGGTACACTGGATTCCGGTTCCTATATCTACAACTCTACAAAGGGTAAGAAGGGCAGAATCGGAAGAATCCTGCAGATGCATGCAAACAAGAGAGAGGAAATCGACAAGGTTTACTCCGGAGATATTGCTGCTGCAGTAGGTTTGAAAGATACTACAACTGGTGATACACTTTGCGATGAAAAACATGAGATTATTCTGGAATCCATGGAATTCCCGGATCCAGTAATCGAAATCGCAATCGAGCCTAAGACCAAGGCAGGTCAGGAAAAGATGGGCATTGCGCTGGCTAAGCTGGCAGAAGAAGACCCAACTTTCAAGACCTATACAAACGAAGATACCGGACAGACCATCATCGCCGGCATGGGAGAACTTCACCTGGAAATCATCGTAGACAGACTGTTGCGTGAATTTAAGGTAGAAGCAAACGTAGGTAAACCTCAGGTATCCTACAAAGAAACCATTTCTTCCAACGCTGATGTTGACCACAAGTATGCTAAACAGTCCGGTGGTCACGGTCAGTATGGTCATGTTAAAATCAAGGTTTATCCGAGAGAACCGGGTGCAGGCTTTGAATTTGTCAACAATATCGTCGGTGGTGCAATTCCTAAGGAATACATCCCTAAGATTGAAGACGGTATCAAAGAAGCGATGGAAAACGGTCCTATTGCAGGATATCAGGTAGTAGACGTTGGTGTAGAACTGTACGATGGTTCCTATCACGAAGTCGACTCCTCTGAAATGGCATTTAAGGTTGCCGCTTCCATGGCATTCAGAGAAGCAGCTAAGAAGGCAAAACCAGTTCTTCTGGAGCCAATCTTCAAAGTTGAAGTTACAGTTCCTGAAGAATATATGGGTGATGTAATCGGCGATATCTCCTCCAGAAGAGGAAGAATCGAAGGTTCTGACATGAACAACGGCGTTGTTGCAGTAAGAGGTATGGTACCTCTGTCCGAAATGTTCGGCTATGCAACCGACCTGCGTTCCAAGACTCAGGGTCGTGGTGTATATGTAATGCAGATGGACCACTTCGAAAAATTGCCTGACAGCTTAGTTGAAAAAATTGGAAATAAATAAAATTATAAATTAACCTTTAGCGGTCTGTCCTTTCGGACTAGCGACTGGGGCAGACCTATCATTAGGAGGAAAACAAAAATGGCAAAAGCAAAATTTGAGAGAACCAAACCGCATATCAATATCGGAACCATTGGCCA
>NZ_QWES01000028.1:0-45147 GCF_009936115.1 Anaerotruncus sp. 80 | reverse complement strand
GAGATTTCCTATCGGGTTAATGACAGAAACATTGTATCTAAAAATCGCATACAAGTTCCTTTGACATCCAAGATAGGTACACCGATTACCGTTCGTTATGACCGGAACAAACCAGAGAGAATATACAGTTATTCAGCGAAACGAATCATCAAGGGATTTTTAATTGGTATAGGCAGTGTATTGATAGCTGTATTTATGCAAATCCATTAGAGAAAAGGGGGGACAAAGGATATGCCACATTTTCCAGAATGGTTTGTAATTATCTGTATTCTGCTTCCTGTTGCAAACTTGATTTATAAAGCATGGAAAAATAGAAAGAAATAGCAGAATTGGAGGAAATAATGAAAAGAACTGAATGGATACGCTGTCCTGTTTGCGGCGGCAAAACCCGTGACAGAATCAGAGAAGATACGGTTTTAAAAAACTATCCTCTTTACTGTCCGAAATGCAAGCAGGAAGCCTTGATTGATGTAATGAATTTACAAATAACAGTCATCACAGAGCCAGACACTTTAGATGCAGAGCCGATGAACAAGTGAGCATACTATCTCACCGTTTGTTGGCTCTTTTTTAGTAGGCTATAAATTTTTAACGCAAACGCCCACCATATAAAAAAACGGTGTTTTGGTGGGCTGATTTGCTACACCCGAAAAGACTTAACAGACACTCTTTGAAGTTTGGAGGGATTTTTAATGTTCTTTTTTCGGGCAGAGTTATACGTCTGCTCACGCAACGCAGATTTTACCCATACATAGCATATCGGGGATTGGCAGGAAGCCAGTTAAAAAAATCCCTGTTTATGCAACATTGCTTCTCACCATGAAACCAGAAGTAGAATCTCCGTTTAACAGAATATGTATCTCCTATAACCGTAGAGGTCACAGTGCCTTTGCGGTTTTTCTTTTGTCGTTTTTTATCGGAATATGCCGCGAGACTGTTTCCGCTGTTGGCTGTCGTTCGCCGCCTATCCAATCTGGATTATTACGTTTCAAAAATTCAGATTGGAGGAATAAAGAATGGCATACAACAACGGACGTGAGAACAGGAAATGGCTTATCTGGAAAGAAGCTGAAGAAAAAATATTGAGGGAACACGGAGTTGAAGAAACCACCATTGAACAAATTCGCACAGACGACGGAGCAGACTTCAATTCTGACAGGAGGCTTTACCATTGGACAAGCGACTTCGGCGAATACCTTGAGGGGATGGCAGACAGGGAACAGTCTTATTTTGTCTTGTAATTCTTAAAAAGAATAAATTGAATCACAAAAAAGAAAACGAAATACTTGAAATAGAAGAAAAGACATCTTTTTCTACGAAGGCTTTAAAGTTTATGGCTGGTATTGTTGTTAAGAAGTCTAGATTTAAATTTTGGAAGAGTAAAAATAATCGTTAATCATGAGTACGAACCAGTAGAAATAAAAGCTACAAAAACTGCAAATCCCAATGGACAGGCAGAAGAGTTTTTTGATGCATTGAAGAATTACCTTTGAAGAAAGAAAAAGATAGAACAACTCTTAATAAATCTTAATTTTTTCAACACAATAGCGATAACTTTTTTTCACAGAATCGTCACATTCTATTGGTATACTGAGAGTGTCAAAAGGAGATAGGGTTACAGATTATTT
The DNA here is from genome assembly GCF_009936115.1 of Anaerotruncus sp. 80. Classification (NCBI taxonomy): domain Bacteria; kingdom Bacillati; phylum Bacillota; class Clostridia; order Eubacteriales; family Oscillospiraceae; genus Anaerotruncus; species Anaerotruncus sp. 80. The sequence goes on along the minus strand of NZ_QWES01000028.1, from coordinate 43,519 downwards.
CTTTTGAACGTTCTTTCTTAATTAATATCGCAGCCAAAAGGCTCTACCTAAAAGGTGGAGCCTTTTGGTGTGTTTTTGCATTTTGGACTAGTCCAAAATGCTTTTTTTAATTTTTTGGTACTTTATATTGAGTCTTTTTTTCGTATAATAAAAAAAGATATCATAACTATTTTAAAAATTTTCTAAAAAGGAGAAAGAAAAATGAGCGGAGAAAGTAAGCTTAAAAAGCATATGTTTCACCTGGTGATTATCACCATCGCAGGCGCTATGATTTATGGTATGCCATATTTCAGATCATATTTCTATGACGCCTATCTGGAAACATATCATTTAAACAACACGCAGATGGGTACTTTCGGTTCCATGTTTGGTATTTTTGGAATGATTTCCTATTTATTCGGCGGTGTTGTTGCCGACATGGTTTCCACCAGGAAGCTGATGTCAGTATCTTTGATTTTAACTGGACTTGGTGGAATTTTGCACCTGCTGAATCCTAACTACGTAATGCTGCTGGGTATTTACGCATTATGGGGATTCACTTCCTTGTTCGCATTCTGGCCATCCCTTCTGAAGAGTCTTCGTGAGATTTCCAACGAAAACGAACAGAGTAAAGCATACGGATTTATGGACGGCGGAAGAGGTCTGGTATATGCAGTTGACGGTATTGCGATTGTTTCTATCTTTGGATATTTCAGCAAAAAAGCAGGCGACGCCGCAGGACTTAATGGTGTAATTGTATATTATTCTGCAATTGCAATCGCACTTGGCATACTGCTGTTCTTCATCATGAAAGAAAATAAACCGGATACAACAGAAAAAGTTGGTGAACAGAAAGAAAAAATCAGCCTTGCACAGGTAAAAGAAGTTATCAAGATGCCAGCTGTATGGATTCTGTCTGCAATCCTCTGCTGTACTTATGTAATGAACATTGCATTCTACTATTTTACACCGTATGCAACTTCCAGATTTGGAATGGTGGCAACAGCAGGTGCATTTGTTACAATCGCTGCACAGTATGTAAGACCTATCGCTGCATTTGGCGGTGGCGCTATTGCTGACAAACTGGGAAGATCCAAGGTTATGTATGTTACGTTCTCTATGATGGCTCTGGGTACACTTTTGATGGTGGTTATGGGCAATATGAGTTCTACTTTATTCATCGTGCTTTGTATCATGATTTATGCAGGTATGTACGGTGGTTACATCATGGTATTCTCCATGATGGATGAAGGTGGTGTGCCTATCAGAGTTGCAGGTACTGCAATCGGTTTAGTATGTACACTGGGCTATTTGCCGGAAGTTATCGTTCCGTTCTGCTCCGGTAAGATTCTGGATACTTTCGGAGAAAGCGGTTATCGTTATCTGTTCATTGCAATCGTAGCTATTATGATTGTTGGTATCCTGATGCTAACTGTTTGGGACAGATATGTAAAAAAACTGAGAGCCCAAAACGCATAACCTCTTGCATAATTCGGCGCAGAAGTTTAAAATAATATAAACGACGAATGGAGAAGGCTTTTTGCGCAAAAAAAGGGATTGCTTTAGCAGAATAGGATGTGATAGGGTGAAGCTAAAGATCGATAAGGGCAGTAGCATACCGATTTATAAGCAAATCGCACGAGAAATCGAGAAGAAGATTTTATGGGAAGAACTTCCATCAGGCTATAAACTTCCTGCAGAGCGGCGTTTGGCAGAAGAAATCGGCGTCCATCGAAATACTATCATCAAGGCATATGATGTGCTTATTGCTAAGGAACTGTGTGTGGTGTCCAGGGAAAAACCTAAGGGCTACTTTGTCAAGGTTCCGCAGGAAAGCCAGGAGTTTGGAAAGCGTTTTTTTCCTTTAGAAAAAGCTTTTCGCTACGAGTTTCGCAAAGCTGAGAAGCGGTTTAACGACATTTACTGGAAGTCTGAGCCCGATGAGCAGATCCCTTTTGGCGGTTTGATTATGGACAGAAGGTTAAATCCTGTGCAGGGGATGGAGCATGTGGTTTCCAGAATTTTTAACAGCAGTAAGGTTGCCAGCACGAAGGAATTTCTGCAGGAGACAGAGAGACTTCGGGAAAACGTCAGAAAGCTTTTGACCAATCAGAACATCTATGTGACTACAAAAAATATCCAAATCTTTGCAGAGAGCAATCAAACAATCACTTATCTGATGATTATGTATCTGCGAGAAGGCGACTGTATTGTGGCAGAGGCGCCTATGGTGCCGGACAATTACAGCATTTTTTATAATCGATGTATTGAGGTTATCACGATTCCTATGGACGAGGACGGCATGAAGATGGATCTTTTGGAGGAGGCTCTCAGAGAGCGGAAGCCGAAGTTCATCTATACGCAGCCAAACTATCACAATCCGACAGGAATTACCATGTCTCTTGCCAAGCGCCAGACATTGCTTCGCCTTGCAAATACCTATAATGTGCCGGTTATTGAAGAAGATTATCAGAAAGATTTTGTTTATAGCGATCATCAAATTCCAAGTCTTTATGCCTTAGATGCAAATAAAATGGTCATCTATGTAGATACTTTTACGCTGACCTTTCCGTATATGATGAAAATCGGCTATGCAGTAGGTCCGCCGGACTTGATGTATATGATGGGGTATGCTCTTAGCGTGGACGAGACTACTATCGGAGGAATCGGTCAATATTTTCTCAACGAGTATATCGAATCGGGTGAGTTTGAAAAGCATATCAGGTGTGTACAGCAGGTTTACAGTGCCAGGCTTAATCTTCTTTGTGAGGAGCTTGATAAGATTAGTGACAAAGGTATTACTTATAAGAAGCCTAAAGGAGGGCTGCTTTTGTGGTGCACTTTGGAGAACGGTATAAATGAAAGAGAACTTTTTAGAGTTGCTGAAGAAAAAGGTGTTCTAATAACACCCGGCTGGGTGTTTTATGATAACAGTCACAGTAGGAAAGGGCATATTAGGTTGTGTTTTTCTAATGTGACAGATGAGCAGATCAGGCGAGGCATTGCACTGCTGGGGCAGGCCTTGGATGAATGCAAAAGAGTAAAAGATAGGAGAAGAGAAGAATGAATCAATTTGTTGAGTACAGAAGAGAATTCCATCATTATCCGGAAATCGGCTGGAGAGAAATCAGAACCAGTGCCAGAATTGCTGAAATTCTGGAGAAGGAAGGCTACAAATGCCTGATGGGAACCGATGTAATCAATGTCGATACTGTTGGCTTTGAAATGCTTTCTGATGAAGAGAAAAAGGCGGAAATGGAAAGAGCCGTTGCGCAGGGTGCAAAACCGGAATACGTAGAAAGAACGGAAGGCTATCCAGGTGTCATCGCAGAACTGGACACCGGAAAAGAAGGTCCTGTGACCGCATTTCGTTTCGATATAGACTGTTTGCCTTATGAAGAACTGCAGAAAGAAGGCTTCAGACCATTTGATGAGGGGTATATTTCCTGCAACAAAGACTGCGTCCACGCTTGCGGTCACGATGCACACACAGCTATCGGTATCGGTCTTGCATGGGAACTGATGAAGAGAAAAGACCAGCTGAAAGGGAAAATGCGTATCATTTTCCAGCCGGCAGAAGAACGCTACAACGGTGCACAGTCCATCGTCGACAAAGGCCATCTGGACGATGCGATGAACTTTATTTCTGTACACATGGCGCTGACTGCAGAGGGATGGCCGCTGCCATCCAATACCATCGCCTGCGGCTGCAAGGACTTCTTAAGTGACGATCAGATTGATGTTACTTTCCACGGTACAGCGGCACACCCGTGCGGCGCTTCTCAGAACGGAAAGAACGCTCTTCTGGCAGCCTGCACAGCGGCACTGAATCTCCACGCAATCGCGCCCCACGAAGAGGGACTTTGCAGAGTCAATGTAGGCATCCTCAACGCAGGTGTTGTAGTAAATACCATCGCGCCTAACGCGTTTATGAGCATTGAGTACAGAGGACAGACCAGAACTATCGCTGCTTATGCCCGCAAAAGAGTGTTTGACATTCTGGATGGTGCTGCAAAGGCGTACGATATGGAATACACCTATGAGGACTTCGGTGAAATTCCGGCAGCCCAGAGCAGTGACGCCATGATGGAAGTCATCGAAAGAGCTGCGAAGAAAGTGCCTTGGTTTGAAAAAATCCACTTTGAGGGAAACGTTGGCGGAACTGACGATGCTTCTGTCATGATTAACAAGGTACAGGATAACGGCGGTATCGCTACCTACGTAGGAATCGGCTGTGACACTACCCAGACGCTTCACAGTCCGGAGTTTGACCTTGACGAAGATTCCATTCCTGCAGCCATCGAAATGCTGGTGCATGCAGTGGAAGAACTGAATATGTAATGATACAGATGTAGAAGATGTAAAGGCTGCGCTTTGGGAAAACCCGGCGCAGCCTTTTTAAAATTCTTTCCGTTATCTATTCCGTTTACAGTTTTGATTTGGTATACTAAAGAGGTCATAATATAATAAAGAAACGGAAATTCTGATTAAATGAAAGACAGTGAAAACATTTTCTTATATGCAAAAACTGATGCGGATGCTGCGGTTATCCGTGATATAGAGGAGCGGCTGGGCGTTGAAGCAGTGCGGGAGCAGGAAGGGGAACCTTTGGATATTGCACCTGCGTACCTGCAAATAGACCGGGACGGTCTGTCACTGATCGAAAACGGTCATGGGCTGCGCGGTGATTTCAGAAAGCTGCAGCCACGGCTCAAACCAAACAATTTGAACGGAGAGCTTTTAGTAAAAGCAGCCAGGTTTAAAGGCGCAAAGGACGGAGAAATGCTGAGCGCAGTGGATGCAACCGCAGGCTTGGGAGAGGATGCATTTCTGCTTGCAGGAGCAGGATTTCAAGTGAATCTCTATGAACGAAATCCGGTGATTGCGGCGCTTCTTTATGATGTGCTGCGCCGAGGCCTTGCAGAGCCTGCGCTGGAGCAGGTTATAAGCCGGATGCAGCTGCACAGCGAGGACAGTATTAAAGCGTTGGAAGAACAGACAGTACATCCGGATGTCGTGGTTCTTGACCCTATGTTTCCAAAGAGACAGAAAAGCGGCCTCATTAAGAAGAAGTTTCAGCTGCTGCAGCAGCTGGAGCAGCCCTGCGCTGAAGAGGATGCACTGCTTCAGGCAGCGATTTCCTGCGGCCCACGCAGAATCGTGATTAAAAGGCCGCTGAAAGGCCCGTATCTGGCAGGCGTAAAGCCGAGCTACTCAATTAAGGGAAAATCCGTCAGGTATGACTGTATCGTCCTGACGCGGTAAGCTGGGCATGCGGAGTTGTGCAGACTGATTGTTTTTACTAAAAACTCTTGAAATTTATATGCGGTAAATGGTATGATGATAAAGCTTGAATCTGACTATGGGAGAATCAGGAGATTAACTATATAGAAAACGAATGTGCTTTTCTGCAAAAACAAAACTGCGGAAAACATGCATACAAAGAGGAGGACTCTTCATGGCTTTTTTACAGGAAAGTGAATGGATGTTTTTAAATGAAATTGCATATAATGTGTCTTTTATTTATTCTTTTGATGAAATGCGAAGAACAGCGCTAAAATGGCTTCATATGCTGGTGGGATTTGACGGCGGCGTATTCGCTTTGGTAGAGGAAGAACAGATAAAGAACAGTATTTCATATGGGCTGGATGAAAAAGAAACAGAGATTTTTGAAAAGACTGCAGGAGAAGGTAATCCTCTTCAGTGGCTGCAGATCAGCGGACGCAGTGCAGCCTGGGTGCAAAGCGAGCTTCTGTCCGATGAGGCTATGGAAAAGTCTGATTTTTATCAAAAATTTTATTTGCCGCAGCAATTTCGATATGCCATGGGTATGAACATTGTTTTTCGCGAAGAAGTGGTAGGTATGATTACTTTTTATAGAAAAAGAGAAAGTGGAGATTTTACCAAACGAGAACTCTTTATTATGGACCAGCTTCAAAAACATCTGGCTTACCGGCTGTATTATGAGGCAAAGAAAGGAGATACCCGTTATTTCTTTGCCAAAGGCTATCATGAGCGTATCAGTAAAGAATTTGGCCTTACAGGCAGAGAGTCCGAACTGCTTGATTACGCAGTAAAAGGATACAGCAATGAACGCATTGCGGATTTGATGCATATCAGTGTAAATACCGTCAAAAAGCATTTGCACAGCCTCTATGAAAAAATGCACGTAAAAAATCGAGTACAGTTACTCCAAAGTCTGCCGCTATCTACAGACAAAATTAATTTTGATGAATTATAAGCGCTTATATGAGTGGTTATTCTGAAATGAAAAACAGAATAACCATTTTTTAATGCAAAAAATTATTACTTTGGATACTTTTTTTATCTAAAAGTACTATTAAAATCAAAAAACTATCCAAAAAAATCAAACGAGTGCGCGATTTTACCTGTGTATCGGAATTGGTATAGTAAAGGTAGAAATCTGTGGAAAGGATGAGTTTGGATATGAGAGAACACTTACAAAAAGCCGGTATCATACCGGTTATCAAGCTGGAAGAAACTGAAAAAGCAGCACGTCTGGCGCAGGCATTGCGAGAGGGAGGCATTAATTGTGCAGAAGTTACTTTCAGAGCGCAGGGTGCAGAGAATGCTATTGAAGCAATGCTGTCGGCATATCCGGATATGCTTGTTGGAGCAGGTACGGTGCTGACTGTGCAAGAAGCGGAAAGAGCTGCTGCTGCCGGTGCTAAATTTATTGTCAGTCCCGGTTTTGATGAGAAAATTGTTGATTTTGCACTGGAGAGAGGAATATTTCCGCTGCCCGGCTGTGTGACGCCGACTGAAATCCAGATGGCGCTGAGGCAGGGCCTTTCTGTTGTAAAGTTTTTTCCGGCAGTTCAGTTTGGCGGAATTAAAACAATCTCTGCTTTGGCAGGACCTTTTAGCTCTATCCGGTTTGTGCCTACAGGAGGTGTGTCCTTGAATAATCTTGAAGAGTATTTACAGGAGAAAAGTATTATTGCATGCGGAGGTTCGTTTATGGTAAAAGAACAGCTTCTAAAAGAAAGTAATTGGGATGCAGTAACAGAGCTAAGTAAGAATGCAATGGAAATTGTGAATCGCGTAAGACAAAGATAGATAATCGGATGACAATGATTGGAGGTAAAACATGAAGAAAATTGTAACATTTGGTGAAATCATGCTGAGACTGGCGCCTAAAGGCTATCTTAGATTTATGCAGGAACCTGAGTTTCAGGCAACTTTTGGAGGGGGAGAAGCTAATGTGGCTGTTTCTCTGGCAAACTATGGATTAAATGCAGCATTTGTGACTAAACTACCTGATAATCCAATTGGACGAGCAGCTGTAAAGGAACTTCGCAGGCATTGTGTAGATGTAAGCTGTATAAAAAAAGGTGGGAACCGGGTTGGTATCTATTACTTGGAAAAGGGCGCGTCACAAAGACCGTCAAAAGTAGTTTATGATAGAGCACACTCTGCGATTGCAGAAGCAGAAAGGGAAGATTTTGACTGGAATGAAATATTCAGGGACACTGAATGGTTTCATTTTACCGGAATTACTCCGGCGCTTTCATCTAATACAGCTGCAATCTGTCTGGATGCAGTAAAGGCTGCAAAGGAAAGAAATATTACCGTCAGCTGTGACTTGAATTTTCGTAAGAATTTGTGGACCAGTGAAAGAGCAGGAGAGGTCATGGGTCAGCTTATGAAGTATGTTGACGTATGTATTGCCAATGAAGAAGACGCCGAAAAGGTCTTCGGTATTGCGGCAGCATCTTCTGATATTGCAGGCGGCAGACTGAATCATGACGGTTACAGAGACGTTGCGAAGCAGCTGGCAGATCGTTTCGGATGCAAATATGTAGCAATCACCTTGCGAACCAGTATTTCTGCCAGCGATAACAGATGGGCAGCAATGCTGTATAATGGTGAATCTGCAATGTTTTCCAGAGAATACCCGGTTCATATTGTTGATCGGGTAGGAGGCGGCGACAGTTTTGGCGGAGGTTTAATCTATGGACTGTATACCGGTATGTCTGATAGGGAGGCACTGGAATTTGCAGTAGCTGCCTCATGTCTGAAACATACTGTAGAGGGAGATTTTAATCTGGTATCTGTAGAAGAAGTTCTGGCATTGGCAGCAGGTGATGGATCGGGAAGAGTGCAAAGATAACAGATAAAAAGGAGATATAGCTTATGAACATGATATCAGATAATACTAAGTCAATCCAATATTCCAAAATCAGAAAAATGTTTAATAAAGCATTGGAGTATGAAAATCCCATTAGTTTTACTATCGGCGAGCCGGACTTTACGGCATCGGAAAACATTGTTGCTGCCGGCTGCAGGGCTATGCAGGAAGGAAAAAGCAAGTATTCAGAGAATGCAGGAATTCTGCCGCTCCGTAAAGCAGTCAGCGCATATTTAAAAGCAGAGCTGGGTTTGGATTACAATCCGGTCAGTGAAATTACCATGACACCCGGCGCTATGGCGGCATTATATCAGGGGCTGAAGGTTATCCTGAATCCGGGAGACGAAGTCATTGTAATAGAACCCTGCTGGACTAACTATTTACAGCAGATTCTCATGTGCGGCGGCGTTCCTGTCAGTGTCTGTGCAGATATGGAAAATGGATTTTCCCTTGATATAGAGGCGGTCAAAGCAGCGATTAGCGAAAAAACAAAAGCAGTTATTATTAATTCACCTTGCAATCCAACGGGTACAGTACTTGAAAAATCCGTTTTGGAAGAACTGGCTGCTTTAGCCGTAACGCACGATCTTCTGGTCATCAGTGACGAGGTGTATAAGCACATTGTTTTTGATGACGTAAAGTTTACCAGTATTGCCGCTCTTCCCGGAATGCAAAACCGCACCCTTGTGATTGATAGTTTTTCAAAGACTTTTGCGATGACGGGATTTCGTGTGGGATATGCGGCAGGTCCTGCAGAGATTATTGCGAATATCACCAAGCTGCAGGAGAACATCAGTGCCTGTGTTGCGATGCCGAGCCAGTACGCTGCTGTGGAAGCCCTTACAGGAAGCCGCGAGCATCTGAACTATATGGTAAAGTGCTATAAAGAGCGCAGAGACTATTTAGCCGGACGTCTTTCGACTATGCCGATGGTTCATTATGAACCATCCAAAGGAACATTTTATGCGTTTGTGTCAATTAAAGATACGGGCCTTTCCAGCAGTGAATTCGCAGAAAAACTGCTGGAAGATAAGCAGGTTGTTGTTGTTCCGGGTGATGCTTTTGGAAATTATGGAGAAGGATATATTCGTATTTCGTTTGCTACATCTATGGAACAGATTACAAAAGGAATGGATGCATTGGAAATATTTCTCAATGAACTTGCAGAGGCGGGTGAAAACCAATGAGCGTCAGGATAGAACGTTTAATGGAAGATTTGAAAAAACTGGGCAGTATTGGATTTGTACCGGGAAAAGGTGCAAATCGCATGGCCTACAGTAAAAATTTCTATGAGGGAAGGGATTTTGTCAGAAAAAAAATGGAAGAGGCAGGACTGATGACCTGTATTGATGCTGTGGGAAATCTGACCGGAGTTCTTCCTTCCTCAACAGGCAGGTGCAAACAGAAGATTGCCATGGGCTCACATATTGATACTGTGCCAAATGGAGGTATTTACGATGGAGCTTTAGGTGTTCTGGGCGCTGTTGAGGCGGTACGGGTTCTAAGGGAAGAAGGATGGAAGAACGATCATCCGATAGAAATAATAGCATTTAATGAAGAAGAGGGAAATGTGGTTGGCGGAACTTTTGGCAGCAAAGCATTTGCCGGAGCACCTTTAGAGGAATCCATGATAAAGCCGATGGCGGAGCGGCATATTTCCAGGGAGGATTTTGCCAGCTGCAAACGTAATAAGAATGATTATTTGGTTTATTTGGAATATCATATTGAGCAGGGTGGAATCCTGGAGTCTGAGGGAAAAACCATTGGAATTGCCGAAGGTATTTTTGGTATTCTGCGTTATAAGGCCACAGTAAGGGGTGATGCGAATCATGCCGGGAGCACACCTATGAGACTTAGAAATGATGCTATGGAAAAGACCTGCCGGATTATTACCGACTTAATGGACAGCGTGCGGGAAACCGGAAATACCATGGTGTGTACAGTAGGTACTATGAGTGTAACTCCCGGCGCTGTCAATGTGATTCCGGGTGAGACACAGTTTATCATCGAGCTCCGCGACAAGTCGATGAACCGGATGTATGATGTCATCAAGCAGCTTCTGGCAAGGTGGAAGGATAAAGGACTATCAGTAGAAGAGTTTATTAAACAACCGGAAACCGTTTGCAGTCCGCAGCTCTGCGAAATTGTTGAGAAAGCTGCAGAGGAGCTCGATTATTCGTCTATGAGAATGTATAGCGGCGCAGGTCATGATCTGATTAATATGAGTTTTCTGGTACCTTCTGCACTGATTTTTATTCCGAGCAGAAACGGAATCAGTCACCGATTTGACGAATACTCAGATCCGGATCATATCAGAGATGGTGCTGAGGTTCTTTTGAGAACATTACAGAAAATAGATAGGGGGGCATTTGAATGAAGATTAAATTAATTAATCCCAATACAACACAGTCAATGACGGACAGTATTTACAATATGGCAGTAAGATATGCGGATGCAGACACGGAAATCACGGCAGTAAGCCCATTAACAGGGCCTGACAGCATCGAGTGTTATGTTGATGAGTATCTGGCGGTTCCCGGAGTAATTCAGGAAGTAATAAAAGGAGATAAAGAAGAAAATGCAGATGCATTTATTATTGCCTGCTTTGGTGATCCGGGTCTTGCTGCAGCCAGAGAAGTGACAGAAAAACCTGTCCTGGGGATATGTGAGTCTGCAATTACTACAGCGAAGTTTATTGCTCCGTATTTTAGTGTGGTGTCTGTACTGGATCGTTCACGGAAGGTAACAGAGGATGTTGTTAAGGCTTATGGCGCTGAAAGCTTTTGCAGGTCTATCAGAACCACAGGGCTTTCTGTATTGGAATTCGGAAAAAATCCTGAGAAAGGCCTTAAGGCTTTAGCAGAGCAAGGCAGAAGAGCAGTTGAGGAAGATGGCGCAGAGTGTATTCTTTTAGGATGCGCCGGCTTTGTGGATTTTGTCGACAGGCTGCGCGAGGAATTGGGTGTGCCTGTGCTGGATGGAGTGATGCCTGCAGTAAAACTGGCGGAGGCACTGGTCAAAATGAACGTAAAGACCAGTAAAGCAAATACATGGAAAGCGCCGGAGGTAAAAGAAATTAAAGGATTTAATGGGATTGTGGATTTATAAGAACATTGAAAGGACATGAGCATATGAGAACTTTGATTAAAAACGGTACAATTGTTACAGACAGAAATGAATTCATCGGTGAGGTTTTGATTGAAGATGAAAAAATAATCGCCATAGGTCAAAATCTTAATACGAGCGCAGATAAGATTATTGATGCAAAAGATAAGCTGGTAATGCCCGGAGGAGTAGACCAGCACACGCATTTTTCTGCGCTTTGCAATGTAGGCGACAGAGACACAGCAGGTTATGAGACAACGGATTCGGCTATCGTGGGAGGTACAACCACGATTATAGATTTTGCTCCACAGGATCCGGACACAGGGCTGCTTGATTCTATCGACTATCGGATTAATGTCCGCGCAAAAAATAAGGCCTGCGTGGATTTTTCCCTTCATGCAATGGTGACTTATCTTATGGACAGCATTTTTGATGAAATTGATGAATTCCCGGAGAGAGGAATTTCCAATATCAAAATCTTTATGGCTTACAATGGTTCACCTCTTCATGTTGATGATGGATCTTATTATCGTATTTTGGAAAAGGCAAAGAAGGTAGGTGCAACTGTCTTTGTTCATGCTGAAAATGGTGAAATTCTGGACTTTTTGAGAAATGAATGTGTAAAAAAAGGACAGTTGACACCGAAGTATCACTACGTTTCAAGACCGCCGTTTACTGAAGCGGAGGGTGTACGCAGGGCGGCTTATTTAGCAGGAAAAGTGGGAACCCCTTTATATATCGCACATGTAACCTGTCGTGAAGCGCTGGATGAAATTGTGGAAGCAAAGGGAAAAGGAATCAATATTAACGGTGAAACCTGTACACACTATCTGACTACTACAAAAGAGGCACTTGAGAATCCTGATTTTAATGAGGCTGCAAAGTATGTCTGCTCACCGGCGCTTCGCGATCAGGAAGATATCGATGCGCTATGGGAAGCTTTGAACAGTGGTCTGCTCACCGGTATTTCTTCGGATCACTGCGGTATTGATGTAGCAGAGTTGAAACAAGCCGGCAGAGAAGACTTTACACAGATTCCAAACGGTTCACCGGGAGCAGGAGATCGTTTCTCTATGATTTGGACTTATGGTGTAGAAACCGGAAAAATATCGAGACAAAAATTTGTGGAACTGATAGCCACCGGACCGGCAAAGATTAACGGAATTTTTCCGCAAAAAGGGACTTTGGAGGTTGGATCTGATGCAGATATTGTTATATTTGACCCGGCATGGACAGGTGAGGTACATCTGGCAGACAATCCTAATGGGGTGGATTACAATCTTTATGAAGGAAGAAAGCAGATCGGCAAGGTAGAAACTGTGCTGCTTCGCGGCAGGATTGCAGTGGAGAATGGAAAATTTGTCGGAGAGTACGGAATGGGACATTTTATTCCTGCAAAAATGTATGCCGGATGCTATACAGGTATTTAGTTTAAAATGTGATTTCGTATTATCTGTTTTTATGATAGAATGAAAATAACATTTTGAGACGAGGTGTCCGGCATGTCAGACTTGAATATCGAAAAGATATTAAATATTTACAACTATTTCGACGGAATTATGGTTACGGATGAAAAAGGCGTTATCAAATATTACACTAATTTCAGAACAGACGTGTACAGCCTGCAGATGGAGCAGATTGTAGGAAAAACGATTTTGGAAATTCATCCGGACTTAGCCGAGGAGGACAGTACAATTATGCAGGTGCTGAAGACAGGGCAGCCCATCTATGACAGGGTGGAGCACCTGACTACAGGACATGGAGATTGCGTTACAAACATCTGCAGTACGCTGCCCATTATGCAGGGCGGCAAGATTGTAGGCGCTATTGATTTTTCCAGGAGTATTGACGATGGTCGTGACAAGAATATTCAGCGTCGATACATTAACCTGCCAAAAATGGAAAAGCAATCGGATGTTCTGTATCATCTTGATGATATAGTTACTGCCTCGCAGAAGGTAAATGAAATAAAGAAGCAGATTCCTATGATTGCCAATACAGATTCCGCTGTGATGATCTATGGAGAAACCGGTACTGGAAAAGAGATGATTGCACAGAGTATTCATACTTCCGGGGTGAGGTGTGCGCATCGCTTTATTTCGCAGAATTGTGCTGCAATCCCGTCGAATTTGCTGGAGGGTATTTTGTTTGGTACGGTAAAAGGCAGTTTTACCGGAGCGGAGGATAAAGCCGGTCTTTTTGAACTTGCGGACGGCGGCACATTGTTTCTTGACGAAGTTAACTCAATGGAAGTCAGTATGCAGGCCAAAATTTTAAAAGCGATTGAGGAGAAACGCGTAAGACGTATCGGAGACGATAAGATGATTCCGTTTGATGTTAAAATTATCAGTGCTGTAAATAAAAATCCTATGGATTGTATTAAAGCAGGGCTTTTACGACAGGACTTGTTTTATCGGCTCAGTACAGTACTGATAGAAATTCCCGCACTTCGAAACCGTCTTGCTGATATTCCGATTATGACCAATTACTTTATCAATCAGAATAACAGAAAGATGAATAAGGAGGTGATTGGAGTAAGTGATGATGTAATGGAACTGTTTTGTCAGTATCCTTGGCCGGGCAATGTGCGGGAACTGAAAAATGTGGTTGAGGGAGCTTTTAATGTACTTAGCTCCCGTGAAATCAAAATGGAAAACTTACCGCTTTATTTGACAACGCATTATGAAGATGAAAAGTCCATCATGATGAATTATGAGGACAGCCTGAGTTTAACAGAAAGGGTCGAGGAATATGAAAAACGTCTGATTGTCCGGGCTATTGACTCAACTAAGAATATTTCTTTAGCGGCCAATAAGCTGAAAATTTCAAAACAGGCTTTAAATTATAAACTATTGAAATATGGACTGAAGCAAAAGAAAAAATAGAGGAAAATTAAAGTTTCGAAAACCGTAAGATTGCAGCACTTTGATTGCAGCTTACGGTTTTTTATTTGTCAAATAAGAGAATTATCAGACAAATACGGTAAAGAATAAAAATATTTTTACTCAAAATGTAAAAATATATAAGAAAATTTTTGAATAAATCGTCATGAATATTGAAATTAGCGGAAGTATCATTTTGGCACGGTCATTGCAAAATATATGAGAAAAGAGTTTAAGAATGAAACGAAAAAGACGAGTAAAGATGAGAAAGAAGGAGAGAAGATGAAGAAATATTTAGTCAAGCGTCTGATTCAATTGCCGATTATTATTTTGGGCGTAATAATTGTTACATTTTTAATTGTACAATTCACTCCGGGAGATCCTGCTGTGAAACTTGCAGGAAGTTCTGCGCGCGTAGAAGATATAGAGGCGATCAGGGAGCAGCTCGGTTTAAATAAACCGTTATGGGAGCAGTTTGTTGATTACTTTACAAATGTGCTTCACGGTGATTTTGGACGATCCTTCTTGAGAAAGACCGAAATTAGTAAGGACCTTATGTCTGCGCTGGTAAACACAATATATTTAATTGTATTTGCCAGAATCTGGTCTGTTGCAGCGGCAATTCCCCTCGGTATTATCGCAGCTTTGAAACAGAATACATGGATCGATAAAGCCTGTATGGGACTGACATTAGCGGGTGTATCCATTCCACAATTCTGGCTTGGACTTATGCTGATGAAAATCTTCTGTCTGCAGATGGGACTGTTTCCGTTCTCCGGAATGGGTAATTCTTTTTTCAGTCTGGATGGCATGATGCACGCCTTTTTACCGGCGCTGATGCTGGGGCTGCCGCAGATGGCTTCTATATCCAGATTGACACGTTCGGAAATGCTGGAGGTTATGCGGCAGGATTATATCAGAACAGCTAAGGCGAAAGGACTGCGTTATAAATCTATTGTAATCAAGCACGCACTTAAAAATGCATCTCTTCCTTTGATTACAGTCATCGGGACGCAAACAGGCTATATGCTCAGCGGCTCTGTGGTAATTGAAAGTATTTTTGCATGGCCGGGACTTGGCAGATACTCTATTACTGCAATTATTGGAAATGATTATCCGGTCATTCAGGCAAGCATTCTGCTCTTTGCGATTATGTTTCTGGTCGTAAATCTGATTGTGGATTTGACCTACAGTGCTGTTGATCCGAGAATCAAATATTAAGGTGGTGAATAATTTGGAAATGTTAAATAACAGTCCGAAATGGATGATGCTGCGAAAGTGTTTTCACAATAAAAGTGTAACCATAGGCGCCGTTATTTTATTAATTATGATTTCAATTGCTGTTTTGGCACCGGTGCTTGCACCGAATGATCCATACTTAACGGATGGTTCAATGGCTCTGAAGGGACCGATGGAAGGGTATCCTTTTGGGACTGACGAACTGGGAAGATGTCTGTTGAGCCGGATGCTGTACGGAGCCAGAATAACGATTCCATATAGTTTGATGTCTCTGGCAGTAGCTGTTCTGGTAGGTGTTCCTCTTGGATTGATTTCCGGATTTTATAAGCATCTCGATAATCCATTGATGCGGTTTATGGACATCCTTATGGCATTTCCGGGAATGCTTCTTGCAATCGCTATCGTTGCCACATTAGGACAGGGTCTGGGTAATGTAACGATTGCTGTAGGTCTGGGATCTATGCCGGCCTATGCCAGACTGATACGCGGACTGGTTCTGTCTCTGAAAGAGATGCCTTATATTGAAGCCTCCATCTCTGCAGGCGGTTCAGATTTGAGAATTCTGGCAAAGCATATTCTCCCGAACTGCATTCCTACAATTGTGGTCTATTCGATGCTGGAAATGGCGTGGATTATAATGTCTATTTCTACTTTGAGCTTTCTGGGAATCGGGGCTACGCCTCCAATTCCAGAATGGGGCGCATTGATTAGTGCCGGCAAGGACTATATCAGCTCTTCACCGCATATATCGGGATTTCCGGTTATCTTCATCTTTATCACAGTAACCGGATTTAACTTGCTGGGTGATGGGCTGCGCGATGTCCTGGACCCTCGTATGTAGAAAAGAAAAGGAGTCAGAGATGAGTAAAAATGATAACTTAATTGAAGTGAATCACCTTTCTGTCACTTTCTATAACGGTAAAGATGAAAATCATGCTGTTCAGGATGTTACATTTAGAATAAAAAAAGGTGAGGTCCTTGGAATTGTAGGTGAATCGGGCAGCGGCAAAAGTGTGTCTGCTATGTCCATTATGCAGCTGATTCCATATCCTCCGGGAAAAATTACGGGAGGAGAAATCATTTTTAAAGGCGAAAACCTTTTGGATAAAACTGAAGAAGAAATGATGAAAATCAGAGGCAATCAGATTTCTGTAATTTTTCAGGAGCCGATGACTTCATTTAATCCACTGTATACGATCGGTTCGCAGATTGAAGAAGCGATTGTACTGCATCAAAAAAAGTCCAGGAAAGAAGCTGAACAAATGGCAATTGACCTGCTTCGTGAAGTGGGAATTTCTTTTCCGGAAAAGAGGGTAAAGGAATATCCGCATCAGATGTCAGGAGGTATGCTGCAGCGGGCGATGATTGCTATGGCACTGTCGTGTAATCCGCAGCTTCTCATTGCAGATGAACCGACTACTGCACTGGACGTAACAATACAGGCACAGATTTTAGATTTAATTCGCAAACTGCAGTCCGAAAGAGAAATGTCTATTATGATGATTACACATGATTTGGGCGTAATAGCGGAAGTTGCAAAATATGTAGTGGTAATGTATGCGGGCCGAGTTGTCGAAGAGGCGACCGTGGAAAGTCTGTTTGAAAAACCGCTGCATCCTTATACGAAAGGTTTGATGAAGTCCATTCCAAAAATAGGAAATCATGAGAAATTGTATATGATACCTTTTAAAAGCGGTGCCAATAAAATAAAAACAGGATGCAGGTTCTGTCCGCGATGCGAATATGCTATGGATATTTGCAGTGAAAAGGAACCTGAGCTTTTCGAAATCGATAATGGCAGGAAGATCAGATGCTGGCTGCATATTGCAGAAAAAAAGGCAGGTGAAGCATAATGGAAAAAGAAATACTGTTATCTATCAGGGATATAAAAAAGTGGTTTGCGATTGATGATAAGCTGATTGGCAAACCAACATCCTTTGTAAAAGCTGTTGACGGCGTTTCGTTTGATGTTTATAAAGGAGAAGTGCTGGGACTGGTGGGTGAAAGCGGATGCGGAAAGACCACTATCAGCCGGTCAATCTTAGGTCTGACGCAGCCGACCTCCGGCAGTATTGTTTTTGAAGGCAAAGAGCTGATGGGAATGAAAAAAAAGGAACTTCGTAAGATGCGCAGTGATTTGCAGATTGTATTTCAAGATCCCTACTCCTCTTTAAGCCCAAGAATGCGTATTGCTGAAACTATAGCAGAACCTATGGAAATACAGAAAAGGGGAACCCGAAAAGAAAGAAGACAGAGAGTAGAAGAACTGCTGGAGATTGTCGGGCTGGAAAAAGGATTTGCTGATCGCTATCCACATGAGTTTTCGGGCGGTCAGAGACAGCGTATCGGAATTGCCCGCGTTCTGGCAGCTGATCCGAAATTTATGATTTGCGATGAACCGGTTTCCGCACTGGATGTTTCGGTTCGTTCGCAGATTCTCAATCTTCTGTTGCAATTGAAAGAAGATTTTGGGCTGACAATGTTATTTATTTCCCATGATTTATCAGTGGTGGAATATATTTGCGACCGGATTATCGTGATGTATTTGGGGAAGGTTATGGAAATCGCGAAAAGAGATGATTTGTATAAGAATCCCGCACATCCGTATACACAGGCATTGCTTTCTGCAATACCGATTCCGGATCCTACGGTGAAGAAGGAGAGAATTCTTTTGGAGGGAGATACGCCGAGTCCTGTCGATCCGCCGGTAGGCTGCAGATTTTGCACCAGATGCGCCAATGCAAAGGAAATTTGCAAAACGCAGGAACCTGTACTGAAGGAAATTGAAGATGGTCATCTGGCTGCATGTCATTTCGTTTAGAACATATTGCAGGAGGTGGTGTGCTTGAACAAAGAAAGTGTTTTTTTAAAAGCCAAATATATCATTATTTGGGATGGAAAACAGCATCGTCAGTTGGAAGACGGTTATCTGGAGATAAGGGGAAATGAGATTGTAGATTTTCATAGAAAACTTGCAGAAGGTACCCCTTATGAGGATTTGGGAAATTCAGCGATTATCCCGGGCTTTATTAATCTTCACTGTCACCCTTCGGAGGTATATGGGGGCAGAAGTTACAAAGAGGATCAGGGGAACGCTAACTTTTATGATTCGACTTTGTATGATTATGCCGGTTTGGTATCCTTTGGTGAGGAGTGTGCGGAAATACAGGCAAAATTAAATATAGCCGAGATTTTGAAGAGCGGGTGTACCACATCTCTGATTTTCGGGGGACCGGAGTCCGAACTAGAGGCAGAAACAGCAGAACAGACAGGAATTCGAGCCTATATAGGATGGGGTGTCAGGGCAGGAGACGCAAAAGAGGAAATCAGTATATGGGATTCTCCTGACGGTCACAGCCTTACATTTTCTTTTGATGAGGCGAGCGGTATGCAGCGTCTGCGGGAGGCAGTGGATTTTGCTAAAAACCTTGAAGGTTCGGGCAGCGGCCGAATTAAAGGTTTGCTTGCACCGACACAGACTATGACCTGTACAGAGGAAATGCTCCGTCAGGTACGCAAAGAAGCGGACAAACATGGTATTGGCATAACGATTCACGGCAGTGAAGATTTTATAGAGTTTGAAACTTCCATTCGTCATAGAGGGAAAACCCCGGTAGAAGTAATGCACGAAACAGGACTGCTTGGTGAGGATTTGGTTATTGCACACTGCTGCTGTATTACAGGGCATTCCCAGATTTACATGAGAGGAAGGGATTTACAGCTGCTCGGTCAGGCGGGTGCAACAGTGGCGCATTGTCCAATCGTTCTTGCAAGGGAGGGAGACACTTTAGAAACTTTCGAGCGTTATCAGCAGGCAGGCGTTAATATGGGAATCGGAACAGATACTTTTCCGTCGGATTTTATTCAGGAAATGCGAATGGCAGCAATTATGGGTAAGATAACGGGACGAAGTACCTTCGCAGCAAGTGCAAAGGATATCTTTTATGCAGCTACTGTTAACGGGGCACACGCACTGGGGAGAAAGGATTTAGGAAAGCTGGCTCCGGGCTGTAAAGCGGATTTTTCAGTTATCAGTTTAGATTCCATTGAGATGAGCCCCGTTCGAGATGTGGTGAAAAATCTGATATACAGTGCTACAAGGCATTCAGTACAGCATGTGTATGTAGATGGACAGCGCATTGTAGAAAATGGGAAAGTGAAAGGAATTGACGAAAAAGCTTTGTGTGGTCAATTACAGGAATTTGCTGAAGCGGGATGGAAAAAAGCTGAAAAAAAGGATATTCGGCATCGCGGAATTGATGTATTGTCTCCGCTTTCATTTTCTAAGATTAACCTTGATTAAAAATGAGGAGGAACGTGAAAATACTATGAAATTTTTTAAAGCTAAGTACATTGTTGTATGGAAAAACGACAGTCATCGCATTTTGGAAAACGGTTATCTGGCTGTAGACGGAAAACGGATTTCCGGTTATATGTCAGAACTTCCGGAAGGTGCACAGTGTGAAGATTTGGGGAATGCGGCAATCATACCGGGTTTTGTAAATCTGCATACGCATCCGTCAGAAGTATTCAGCATCAAGAGTTACATAGAAGACTGCGGAAACCCTAATTTCTTTGAATCGACATTAATGGATTATCCGTTTCCGGCTCTGGGAAAACGAGGCGCGGAGATTCAGACAACTTTAAATCTTGTCGAACTCATCAAAAGCGGCTGCACGACGTCTTTGATTTATGGAGGGCCTTATTCCGGACTGGAAGCAGAAACAGCAGGCCAAATGGGACTTCGTGCCTATGTCGGAGCAGGAATTCGGGCAGGTGACCGAATGGAGGCAGACAGTGTGTGGCATTCACCTGATGGTCATTCAGTCACTTACGACTTTAATGAGAAAAGCGGCTTTGAGAGAATTCGGGAAGCAGAAGTCCTTGTGAAGGATTATGACGGAGCCTATGATAACAGAATTCATATTATGATGGGCCCGACGCAGTCCATGACCTGTACACCTGCAATGCTGAAGGAAACTCGTAATACTGCTGACAGGCTGGGTGTTGGCATCACCATTCATGTTGCTGAGGATCTTGCAGAAGTGGAAGGATGTATCAGACTTTATGGGAAAACACCGGTGGAGCTATTGTATGATACGGGCATGCTGGGTGAGGATGTAGTACTGGCACATTGTGTATTTATATCCGGACACAGTCAGGTGTTTATTCGGGATGACAGAGATCTGAATTTATTGGGCCGGACTAAGAGCAATGTAGCACACAGCCCTACTCCATTTATCAGAGTAGGAACGAATCTTGAGTCTTTTGCGAAATACTCGGATGCAGGTGTTAATGTTGGTATGGGAACAGATACATTCCCATCGGACATGGTGCAGGAGATGCGTCTTGCTGCGTTCATGGCGAAATCTCAGGAACGTACTACTTACAGAACCAGAGGCAGAGATATCTTTAATGCGGCGACAATCAACGGCGCAAAAGCGCTGGGAAGATCGGATTTAGGCAGACTTTGTGAGGGTGCTATGGCAGATTTTTCTATTGTAGATCTGAGTACAATCGAGATGACGCCGTCCAGAGATATTATTAAGAGTATTGTCTACAGCGGTACCAGACATTCCATATCCCGTGTTTATGTTGAGGGAAAGTGTGTGGTTCAGGATGGTATGGCCTGTGGAATTAATGAGAAAAGCCTCTGTGAGGAACTGCAGGCTTTGGGCGAGGAAGCGTGGAAAAAATTAAAGACGCATGACGGTAAATTGATGGACGAGTTTTATCCAATGAGTTTTGAGAAACTGTAATAAGAAAGGTGAAAAAATGAGTGAAATTAAATACTATAAAGCCAAGTATATTATCGTTTGGGATAAGGGATGTCATAAAACATTGGAAAACGGATATCTGGGTGTAGACGGTGATACCGTTGAGGGATTCTATACACAGATTCCTCAGGGAGCACCGTATGAAGATTTGGGAAATGCAGCAATTACACCGGGGTTTGTAAACCTCCATACGCACCCCTGCGAGGTATACAGCTTAAAGAGTTACAGAGAAGATGTAGGTAATCCGTATTTCTATGAAGGTACGCTCTATGACTATGCACTGGTTATGTCGCTGGGAGAAAGAGGAGCGTTTTTACAGGCGAAACTCAATTTGGCTGAGATTTTGAAAAGCGGCTGTACGACTTCGCTGATCTATGGAGGAGGATATTCCAGAACGGAGGCAGAACTGGCGGGAGAAATGGGTATGCGCGCATATGTTGGCGCACCGGTAAGGGCAGGAGACCGATATGAAGAAAGGAGCATATGGTATTCGCCTGACGGCCATTCTGCAGTTTGCGATTTTGATGAAAAAGAGGGATTTGACCGTATTGAAGAAGCAGAACAGCTGATCCGCGATATCGATGGAACTTATGACGGCAGAATACACGGAATTTGGGCACCGACGCAGACTATGTACTGTACGCCTGATATGCTGAAAGAAGTCAGGAAGAGAGCGGACAAAATGGATAAACGGATTACCATCCATGGAGCGGAAAGCCCGCTTGAATTTGAAACCAGTATCCGCATGTACGGCAAGACTCCTGTTAAGCTGATGGCTGATACCGGCATGCTGGGTGAAGATGTGATTGTGCCGCATTGTTTGTATATTACGGGACACAGTTCGATTAATATGGCAGGCGACAGTGATTTGAAGCTTCTTGGTGACAGTAAAACTACAGTAGCCCATTGTCCAATCGCTATTTCAAGAAGCGGAAATACGCTGCAGTCTTTTGCTAAGTATCAGAAATACGGTGTCAATATGACAATTGGTACAGATACGTTCCCGTCAGATTTTATTCAGGAAATGCGCATGGCAGCCGTGATGGGAAAAATTGTTGACAGAACAACTTTTGCGGTTAGTGCCGGGGATATTTTTAATGCAGCGACAGTCAACGGCGCCAAAGCACTGGGACGCAGTGATTTGGGCAGGCTGGAAAAAGGAACGAAGGCGGATTTTGTTGTATTCAAGTTGGATAACATTGAAATGAGCCCGGTTCGTGACGTTGTAAAAAATATTGTTTACAGTGCTACAAGACATTCTGTTAACAGGGTTTATGTAGGCGGAAAATGTGTTGTAAACGACGGCAGAATCGATGGTGTGGATGAAAGAGAACTTGCCCTGGAACTGCAGGAGGTATCAGAAGGCTCGTGGAGCAGAACTGCGCAGCACGACCGTTTTAAACGCAGCGTAGATGAGTTGTCTCCGCTGGTATCTCCAAAATATGAGGACTAGCTGATTTGTTGAAAAGGTGGTGTAATTCACTCACTTTTCAAAATATAACGAAATGAGGAAAGAAAGATGTTAAAGCAGAAATGGAAAAGAATTAGTGCAACTTTACTGATCTTTGTCATGGTATTTGCCCTGGCTTCATGCGGCGGCGATGACGGCGGCAGCTCAGAATCTGAAGAACTGGTTGTCGGTACTTACTCTGAGGGAAGCAACTGCATAATGGATCCGCAGATGACCTCTTCTTACGGGGACTGGCAGTATGTAAACCAGATGTATGATACGATAGTGACTACTGATTTTGACGGTGAGACAATTAAGGATGCACTGGCAGAAAGCTGGGAGGTTTCCGATGATGGTATGACTTATACTTTCCATCTGAAAGACGGAATCAAATTCCACAGCGGTAAAGCACTGACTTCAGAAGATGTAAGGTGGACCTGGGAGCGCTGGCGGACAGAGTCCGGTACGTGCTATTCTTATTATCTGGACTTCGTTGACACGATTGAAACACCGGATGAAAAGACTGTTGTAGTAAATATGAGCAAGCCGGATAATAATTTCCTGGTAAACATGACTGTTCCTGTTGCTTCTATTATGAATAAGGATGCGATAGAGCAGGCTGAGGCTGACAACAAGGTTTACGGCGTAGAAGTTGTTGACGGTACCGGTCCGTTTAAACTGGAGGAATATGTAGCAAGTGATTACCTGAAGATGACAAGAAATGACGATTATACCTGGGGCTCTTCTATTTTTGAAAACCAGGGTCCTGCACATATTTCCGGCATAAAAGTAAGATTCGTTCCGGAACCGGGAACCAGACAGATGGAATTTGAAGCCGGCAATATAGATGTACTGGGCAACGGCTGCGTATTTGCCAATGAACTTGATGGACTGCTTGAAAAAGGCGATTACACTTTAGAAGAATATAATCCTCCTTATCCAGTATTCCTCATGTTCCAGACGGAGAGAGTGCCTGACAAGGCAGTAAGACAGGCATGCAACATGGCTATTGATAGAGACGAAATCATCAATACAGTTATGGGTGGACATTGTGAGGCAATGTATACAGGCCTTCCTGAGGGATACAAATGGAATTGGAAAGAAGGAAAAGACTATTACAAGTATGATTTAGAGGCAGCAGGAAAGCTTCTTGAGGACAACGGTTATAAGCTGGAAAGCGATGGATATCGGTATAAGGATGGCGAAAAGCTTTCCATGGAGATTTCCTATTGCGATTCTGATGAAGATGCAAAAACAGCGGAACTGTTCCAGGCACAGATGAAAAAAATCGGCATTGACGTTATCGTAAATACTTCTACTGCTGATTTCTGGGATAGAATCGGAGGCGATGGAGACAATGATTTTGATGTGCTGATTATGGGTACCTATATCAATTCCGCAGAGGATATGCTGCAGGAATACATGTACAGTAAAAATATGCCGGCACCGAATCGTTCCAAGTGGAGTGATCCTGAAGTTGACAAGCTTTTAGCTGAGGCAAGAAGCACAACGGACGAAACGAGAAGAATGGAATGCTATGAAGAAATCCAGAAAGTTGCTGCAGAAGAAGCAATCTGGGTACCGCTTTACAGCAAAAACGGCTGGTCTGTTCTGAATAATCGTGTGAAAGGCTATAAAGCGCATCCGACCATTATGGAAGGCGAACCGAAGTTCTTAGACGTTTCAAAATAATGATAATGCCTGTGATACAGGCTGCGGATAAGAGGACACCATGAAAAGAGTAGATATGATTGTAAAAGCGCCGCACTTTTACACAATGAAAGGCGGCGGCGTCGGATATCAGGCTGAAAAAGCAATGATTGTAGATGGAGGAAAGATTATTGATTTCGTGGATTTGAACAACTGCGAAGAAATATATCAGGCAGAGGAAGTGCTGCATCTGCCCCATCATGTCATTTTACCGGGTTTTATTGACGGGCACATGCATACAGCCTGCAATGTGATGCGCGGCCTTGCACAGGATACCAATAATTGGATGATGTATGGCTTACAGCCATTTGACAATGCGGTAACCAATACAGAGCGAGATGCCGGAAGTGAAGTGGCAATCATAGAGGCAATTAAGGCTGGTACAACTACACTGGGCGATTATGATGCGGAAATGAATAATGTATGTCGTTTCATTGAAAAGATAGGTGCAAGAGGTAATATTGCGCAGACTATTCGTGCAGCGAAAAGGAGAGTATATCAGCCGGGAGAACTGTATGAAATGGATGATGCCCAGGGAGAAGCAGAACTCAAACGGAATCTGGAGCTGTTTGACAGATGGCATCGTAAAGGCGACGGCAGAATCAGGATTTTATTCGGCCCTCAGGGCGTCGATTTTGTCAGTCCGGAGCTTCTGATGAAAATACAAAAGATTGCAAAAGAACGCGGCACGAAAATACATATGCACGTACAGCAGGGCGACAGGGAAACCTATCAGATTGAAAAGCGTTATGGAAAAAGAACGACGGAGTTTTTACAGGATATGGAATATCTGGACAGTTCTTTAATTGCCGTACACCTGACTGAGTGTAATGATGAGGAAACTCGTATTATAGCACGAAGCGGCGCTTCTATGGTAGTTAATCCTGCTTCCATCGGCATTATAGACGGTTTGGTATGCCCAAGCACAGTCTTTCAGGAAGCCGGCGGCAATGTTGCATTAGGATCAGACCAGGCACCCGGAAATAATTGTCATAATATTATTCATGAAATGAAAAATATATGCATGTTCAATAAGCTGAAATACCATGATCCGGAAAAAATGCCGGCATGGAAAGCTCTGCGCATGGCTACAATTGAAGGAGCTAAAGCTATTGGTGTAGACGATATTGTTGGATCTTTAGAAACAGGAAAACGAGCAGATTTTATTGCGATTGATCTTAGCTTTCCGTCTATGCTTCCGGTGTACACGTATCCTATGCGCAATATTGTACCGAATCTTGTGTATAGTGCAAGAGGTCAGGAGGTGGCATTATCTGTGGTCGATGGAAAAATCATTATGAGAGATCAAAGGATTTTAACCATAGATGAAGAAGCCTCTTTGGAGAAAATACAACAGTGTCCAAAAGAAATAGGAATTAGGGCATCGGAAGAATTTTTTAAGATTCACGGAACCAATGCACAGTTTATGGAAACAGACAAGTTGTAATAGATAATACCTCAATGCGGAAATGTCTCCCTGTATAAATGGGGGACATTTCCATATTCCGGACAAGATACGATTAATGTGATTTACAGAAAACAGATAGTATAGATGAGGAGGGTATCCAAAATGACAAAAATTGCAATTAATGGATTTGGCAGAATCGGCAGATTGGCATTCAGGCAGATTCTTGAGGATGAAACGATGGAAGTTGCAGCAATTAACGATTTGACAGAGCCGGCAATGCTTGCGCATCTGCTGAAATATGACAGTGTACAGGGCGGATGCTGTGGACATATGATAACCAGCGATGAGAGGTCTATTACGGTAGACGGAAAACGTATCGTAATTCTTTCAGAGAAGAACCCGGAGAATCTGCCCTGGAAGGATATGCGTATCGATATTGTTTTGGAATGCACAGGTTTTTTTTGTTCCAAAGCTAAATCAGAAGCGCATTTGCGGGCAGGAGCAAAGAAGGTTCTTATTTCTGCACCTGCAGGAAATGATTTGAAAACTATTGTATACGGCATTAATCATCAGACTCTGACTGCCGGGGATGATATCATTTCTGCTGCCTCTTGTACGACTAACTGTCTTGCACCTATGGCAAAGGTGCTCAATGACTATCGTGAAATCCGAACCGGATTTATGACTACGATTCACGCTTATACAGGAGATCAGATGCTTCTGGACGGACCTCACAGAAAAGGAGATTTCCGCCGTGCAAGAGCAGGCGCAATTAATATCGTGCCAAACAGTACCGGCGCAGCAAAGGCTATTGGTTTGGTTATTCCTGAACTGGACGGAAAACTGATTGGTTCTGCGCAGCGCGTTCCGGTACCTTCAGGTTCCCTCACAATTCTGGATGCCACTTTGAAGGATGATACGGAAACTGTTTCTGCAGAAGGCATCAATGCGGCGATGAAAGCGGCAGCAAACGATTTTTTCGGCTATACTGAGGAAGAACTGGTATCCAGCGATATTATCGGTATGAAATACGGATCTCTCTTTGATGCAACGCAGACATTGGCTCGAAGATGCGGCACTAAGATTTATGAAGTTCGTATAGCTGCATGGTATGATAATGAATCCAGCTATGTATCCCAAATGGTGAGAACATTAAAGCACTTGAGAAGCTTCCTTTGATTGTAAGCTGATTGACTTAGGAGTGAATTTTCTATATAATGAAGAAAAGATAAAAGCTGCGCCCCGGAAAATCCGAAAGGAACTTCCAAAAGCGCAGTTTTTTATGCATTATTTTAAGGTGTTTTTATACCCAGTTTGCCATAACGCCTGCGAAGACAACGGAAACGATGGATACGGATACCATACCTGCGATGATCATCTTTGGCAGGATATTCTGTAAGATCACTTCTTTCTCTTCATCGTTATCAGCTACTGCTTTTGCGACTTCAGTCGGAACAATCAGGGTTCCCGGGAAGCCGAAGAGGGCAGTTACACCCAGGGCGCAGGACATGTACCAACTCTGATGGAAAATTTTTCCGATGAGGATGGAAACAACTGCGCAGCACGCAAGACCGACCACAACAACTACAGCCAGCGGTTTAATCATGGACAGAACCAGTGCCGGAGTAGTGTTGGCAAGGCTTGCAAATACGTTGACGAGAACTGCACCGATAACGAAAGTAAAGCCGTTGGCTTTTGTCAGAGAAGCCTCATCCAGGAAGCCGATTTCTTTAAAGATAACACCCAAAACCAGGCAGATAACCAGCATGTTGACTTTACCGCCTGTTAAGCCGGACAGCCACTGTGCCAGGCATGCAACGATGGCAAGCTTTGCAATCAGATAATTCGGTCCGTTGTAATCGTCCGGAGTTTTCGGGAAAATGCGGAAAGCAGGCTTTGCGGCGCCGTCTTCCAGCGGTTTGTTGAGCATCAGCTCGCCGGATGCAATCTGACCTTTCAGACGCAGCGCTTCTTTTTTGCAGAAGAAAGATGCAAGAGGGAAGCCTACAACACCCTGGACAACCAGAACGAGGGAACCGAAGACGATAACGTTTTCGCCTGCGTTTTTCAGTGCTTCACTCATGACAACAAAGGCTACAACGCCTCCGCCCAGAATCGGAGCGCCAATTAGAGCCATGGCTTTATCGATGATGATACCGCCGATCAAGTAAACGCCAAGGCAGATTGCGATAGTGGAGCAGAGTACGATAATTACGGTTTTCCACTCCTTGATCAAATCTTTCAGCTTGATGGTAGTACCCATATGTACAAGCAGCAGACCCACGGTCACGCTTGCAAAACCCTGTAGGGCGGAGTCTGCGAAAATCGTTGCGGGAAGGCCGTTCCAAAATCCGATGGCAAAGACCACGGAAGCGACGAACAGCATGGAGATAATTGCTTTTGTTTTGGTGGCGATCATATCGCCGAGAGCGTAGACAATCATGACAATTGTCAGTGCGTATAATCCGTTCATGATAATTCCTTTCTTAAGTTCAATGATACAAATTTTACTTGTGATTTGCAAGCCATTTCATGGCGCAGATGACGTGGACTGCTGCGCCGTATGGCAGCGCGTCTTCGTCCAGTGTGGCTTTTGGATTGTGCATGGAGTAGGCGTACCCGTCTTCCGGACTTCCTCCGCACACATTGGCAAAGAAGGTCGGTACGTG
Source organism: Anaerotruncus sp. 80 (assembly GCF_009936115.1). Taxonomy (NCBI): domain Bacteria; kingdom Bacillati; phylum Bacillota; class Clostridia; order Eubacteriales; family Oscillospiraceae; genus Anaerotruncus; species Anaerotruncus sp. 80. The sequence continues at coordinate 15,148 of NZ_QWES01000028.1, read as the reverse complement.
ACTGCAGAGATTTGCAAAGTCTTCCGAGCCTTTAACCGGCGGGATGACTTCCACTTTATCCATGACCTGGGCTGCATAGCCAGCCATTTCTTCTGCCATTTCCGGGTCATTGATGTTTGGCGCTACACCTGCGATGTATTCTGTCACTGCTTCGGCGCGCCAGGCTTTTGCAATGCCGCCTGCGATTTCAGAAACCCGGGTTTTCAGCAAATCCCGGTACTGGGGATTGTAGGCTCTGAAATTTCCCATAATCACAGCTTCATCAGGGATTACATTAGATGCGTTTCCGCTATGCAGACTGCCGATGGAAAGAATGGCCTGTTCGTCTGATGGAAGCTCCAGTGCAAGGAGCTGCTGCAGAGCCGTCACGATTGCGGATGCGGCGCTGACTGCGGAAATGCCCTGAAAAGCGCTGCTGCCGTGAGCAGAGCGGCCTTTGACTGTAATTCTGAATTCGTCAGCTGACGGCATCATCTGATGGGCGCTGTAAGCAAGCGTGCCCGGGTGAAGGTCATAGTTTCCACAGGGACCGAAGTTCATGTGCAGTCCCATAGCCGCGTCAACCTTTGGATTTTCCAAAATCCCTGCGTCAATCATTTTCTGAGAACCCAGCAGGGTTTCTTCTCCTGCCTGAAACATCAGTTTGACCGTGCCAGCAAGCTGGCTTTCATGAGCTTTTAAAATCTTCGCGGCAGTCAGCAGCATAGCAGTATGGGCGTCATGACCGCAGGAATGGCAGGCCCCGTTTTGACTGGCAAAGGGAAGGTTTGTATCTTCCGTCTGCGGCAGGGCATCCATGTCTGCCCGCAGGAGTATGACCGGCGCGCCGCTTCCAATGGTGCAGGTGATTCCTTCGCCCAAAGGTTTTGGCGTGCAGCCTATGGCAGAAAGGGTATCTGTTACCAGTTTGCGCGTTTTCGGCAGGTCGAAGCCCAGTTCGGCGTTTTCGTGAATCTGCCTTCTGACTGCAATGGTTTCCTCCTTCATAGACATTGCTTCTTCTAAGATTGGATGCATGTTGTTTACCTCTTTTCCTTGAAAAAATTTTCTGAAATTATTTTACTGTGGCTATTGCAAAAAGGGAAATAATTAGATACAATACGGTTATAAGATACAGTTATAACCGTGCGGCAAAAGTCGAAAAGAGGAAAAGGTTATGGAGATAAGGCAGATTTATTATGTGCTGGAAGTGGCAAAGCAGCGCAGCTTTTCAAAGGCGGCGGAGGCGCTGTTTGTCAGCCAGCCGGCCATCAGTCAGCAGATTCATGCGCTGGAGGAAGAACTCTCGGTAAAGCTTTTTAAAAGAGATACACACAGCGTAGTGCTCAGTGCGGAAGGGGAGAAATTTTGCGCCTATGCAAAGGAGGTAATCGGCTCTGTAAATAAGCTTCTGGCAGCTTTCGGGCAGAGTACCGCGGATAATAAAACCACCATTCGCATCGGTGTATTTCCGTTTTATAAAGCGGCTGGACTGGTTCCGATTATCAATGACTTTTTTATTGAGAGACAAAATGTCATCGGCAGTATCAAGGTGGTGGAAAACTATGAGGCGTACGAAATGCTGGAAGCAGGGCGGCTGGATTTTGTGATTATCAAAGCCCGCATTGAAAACGCAAATCGCCCGGGCATTCGCTATGAGGTTCTACGTACTGAAAGGCTCAATGTTTTAATCAGCAGAGCAAATCCTCTGGCCAGGGAGGAGAATATGCAAGTTGAAAATCTTTCCAGGGTGCCGCTTTTGACAGGAGAAAGTGATTCTCATTTTTTCAATGAGATGAAGGAGATGTACCGGCGATATGGGGTTGACTTTAATGTTGCCTTTATGAATACAGCAGAAACGGACATCATGCTGGATATGGTGCAGGCGGGAACCGGTATTTTGCTTATCACCGATACGGTTGCAAAGAGCTACGAAAATGAGATGCTTGCAGCACTTCCTATCGAACCGCCCCAGGAGATACTGACCTTTCTGGCATGGAAAAAAAGCTGGAGACCTTCCGGGGCATACACAGCCTTTAAGAATTATGTCATAGAGCGGTTTAATAAGGAAAAGGCAGGCAGCATGTAGGCTGCGGAGCACAGCACCAGCGCGCCAACATTCCGCTGCTGACCTGGTGCTGGTGTTCCAACGCGCCAACATCACCGATTTTTTTCCAAATTTCTGCGTTCGCCCCTTAAAAAACGCCAAACTCAAGGTGTTTTTTAAAGATTCTTGCGCTGCGAAAGGCTTTAAAGCCGTTTCTGACCATCAGGCAGCGCTGTTTCACGCTGCTTTCAGCTTTAAAACAGGATCAAGTTGGCGTCATGCGCCGTTTTGACGAATTTTACTTCTCGAGTTGGCGAATTTAAGAAGTGGAACGCAAGAATACTAAAATAAAATTTTCAAGTTGGCGTTTTTGACATAAAGAACGCAAGAATACCGAAAGATTCTTTTCAAGTTGGCGTATTGACGATAACTTGAAATTTCAGTACAATTAAAATAGAAGAGTGAACAAAAATACAGGAGGGAGAAAATAGTGAATCAGATTATTGAAGCGATGAAAACGAGAAGAAGCATCCGTAAATTTAAGCCGGACATGGTGCCAAAGGAAATCATTGAGCAGATTATTGAAGCCGGTACTTTTGCGGCAACAGGAATGAACTATCAGGATCCGATTATTATTGCAGTAACCAACAAGGAAGTTCGTGACAGACTGTCTAAACTCAACGCTGAGATTATGGGATCAGACAGCGACCCGTTTTACGGTGCGCCAGTGGTACTGATTGTCTTAGCGGACAAGAAGATTCCGACTCACGTATATAACGGCAGTCTGGTCATGGGAAATCTGATGCTGGCTGCTCATTCCCTTGGAATCGGAAGTTGCTGGATTCACAGAGCAAAGGAAGAATTTGAACGTACGGAGGGACAGGAAATTCTTGAATCTCTGGGCATTGAAGGTGACTATGAGGGAATCGGCCACTGCGTGCTGGGTTATGTCGATGGAGAATATCCGAAGGCTTCAGAAAGAAAAGAGAACTGGGCGTATTATATCGACTAAATGACACTGACTGAACGAGATTGACTGAATGATATCGATTCAATTATACTGGCTAAATATGGATTAAAATGGAAAATCGGAGTCCCTGTGCTCCGGTCTTCCTCTTTTTTGGATATTATTTGAGGTTTAATGCAGTCTATTGAATTTTTTAACATGGAAAATTCTGGTGGTTTTCAGAAATACTCTGTTTGGTTTTCAAAACTATCAAAAAGGGTTTCTTTTTGCGGACGAAATCCTGATTTTGAAAACCCTAATGAATAAAACTGAAAACTGGTAAAGTTATCCTGGAATTACAAGGAAATTATTGGAATAACAACGATAAAAAAGTAACAGCCCGATTTGGACTGTTACTTTAAAGTCAAGCCGCGCAGGGATGTGTGATTTCATACAGCCCTGCTGGAAGAAAGGCTTATTATTTGTAAGCTTCCATCATTTTAGCAAATGCAGGCAGACTTCTTCTGATCATTTCGTTGGATACACAGTAGGATAATCTCATGTATCCCGGGCAGTCAAAGCCTTCGCCAGGAACTACCAGCAGATTGTGGTCTTCTTTTGCTTTCTGGCAGTATTTCATTCCGTCTCCATCTGGAACTTCTACAAACAGGTAGAAAGCGCCATCAGGTTTTGCGCATTTATAACCCATCTTAGTCAGTTCATCGTACAGCAGGGTACGGTTTTCGTCGTAGGCTTTCAGGTCAGGCATTTCGTCTACACAGCGAGCGATTACCATCTGCGGCAGGGTAGGTGCACAAACGTGACCGTTTGCACGAGCAGCGCCAGCAACAGCGTTGAATACTTCGGAAGCGTTATCGCACTGATCAGGCACGCATACGTAACCGATACGTTCGCCTGGCAGAGACAGACTCTTGGACCAGGAGTAGCACACGATAGTGTTTTTGTAAACTGTCGGGATGAAAGTAACCTTTGCATCTCCGTAGGTCAGTTCTCTGTAAGGTTCATCAGCGATGATGTAGATTGGATGTCCGTATTCTTCGCTCTTCTTAGTCAGAATAGCAGCCAGTGCTTCCAGAGTTTCCTTCGTGTAAACAACACCGGATGGGTTGTTAGGGGAGTTGATAATGATTGCCTGTGTATGTACGGAAATCAGTTCTTCCACCTTAGTCATGTCAATCTGGAAATGTTCTCTGTCAGCAGGTACAACTACCAGGTGCGCACCGTTCTTTTCAACAAACGGACGGTATTCAGGGAAGAATGGTGCAACTGCCATAATTTCGGAATCTGCGTCAGTAGCCAGTGCCTTAATTACAGAAATCAGTGCAGGGGCAGCACCGCAGGTTACGAACAGGTTGGATGCTTTGATATCAGTACCGAAACGCTTGTTCAGGTTTGCAGCGATTGCTTCTCTGGTTTCATCAAAACCGCCAGCCATGGAATAGCCGTGAATTTTGATGGAATCGGTATCATCAAGGATGTCTTTAATTGCTTGCTGTACTTTTGCAGGAGCTGGAATGCTTGGGTTACCGAGAGTATAGTCAAATACGTTTTCTGGTCCAACAATCTTTGCCTGTTCAAGTCCGTAAGCGAAAAGTTCACGAATCAGAGATGGCTGGCTTCCCAGCTCGTACATGGTGTTATTGTACATAATGAAATCCTCCTAATAAATCTTTTCAAATTAAACGAATATTTATATCTATATTTTACCGCATTCTATTGACTTATGGAATTCTCTTTATTATTATATATATATAACGATTTTTAATAGAACAGGACGGATATTATGGATATTAATAAGGTCAAGGTGCTGATTTATGCGGTGGATAACGGCAGTCTGCTGACAGCGGCTACTAAGCTGGGATATACCCAGGCCGGGCTTACCCATATGATGAACTCTTTAGAAAGTGAACTGGGCGTGGTGCTGCTGCACCGCGGTAAGTTTGGTGTGCGGCTTACAGAAGAAGGCGAGCGCCTTATGCCACTTTTCAAAGAACTGGTCAAGGCCAGCGGAAAGATTGAGACGGAGGTAGACCTGATTCTAAAACAGAAAGCCTCTATGATTCGTATTGCGGCGGTTGCCAGCGTAATCAGAACTTGGCTTCCGGACGTGATGCGCGCTTTTCAGAAGGAGAACCCGGAAATTTCTTTTGAGATTAAAGAGGGAGACGATAGGCTGTATCAGTGGTTTGACGAAGGAAGAGTCGACATGTGCATCACTACCAATCTGGTGAAAAGAGAGGACTTTGAACCCCTTGCCAGAGATGATTTTTTTGCAGTGCTTCCACCGGAATATCCATGGAAGGAGGGGGAACTCTTTCCGCTGCATAGAATTGAAACAGAACATTTCCTGTTCCCTTACTGTGCCAGTGACCTGGATGTTGAGCAGCAGCTGGCAGGATATCATATCAAGCCCAACAGACAGACCACCTATGTTGACGATAACAGTGCGATATCCATGGTTGCAAAGGGATTTGGCATTAGCCTTATGCCGGATTTGGTATTGCAGACATGCCGCGATCAGATTAAAATTGCACCGCTGGATTTACCGTGTTACCGTAATATTGGAGTTATTTACAAAAATGGAAAGAATGCTTCGGCAGCGGTAAAGAAATTTGCGTCTTTCCTGAAAAAGTGGAATTTTTAAAGACAAAGAACATAGATTACTCTGACACAACAAGGGAGGTAGAAGAATGAAAGTTTTACTGTTAAATGGAAGCCCTAACGAGGCAGGCTGTACCTTTACAGCCTTAAAAGAGATTGCACAGACGCTGGCAGAATTTCATATCGACAGTGAAATCCTGCAGCTGGGGAAACAGCCGATTAGAGACTGTATCGGCTGCGGTGCATGTGGCAGCCGAAACGGTGTTTGCGTTTTTGAGGATGATCCAGTTAATGAATTGATAGGAAAAGCAGCGGAAGCAGATGGATTTGTGTTTGGATCACCGGTATACTACGCGCATGCTAACGGCAGAGTTCTTTCTGTGCTTGACAGAGCTTTTTATGCTGGAGGCAGTGCATTTACACACAAACCGGGAGCAGCAGTAGTATCTGCAAGAAGAGCGGGCACTACAGCAGCGCTAGATGATTTGAACAAATATTTTATGATTAATCAGATGCCGGTGGTATCTTCTACTTACTGGAATATGGTGCACGGCAACACGCCGGAGGAAGTCGCACAGGATTTAGAGGGACTGCAGACTATGCGAAATATCGCTTCTAACATGGCTTGGCTTTTAAAATGTATTGAAGCAGGAAAAGAAAACGGGATTGAAGCACCGGTTAATTCGAAGGTTGCGACTAATTTTATCAGATAGAGGACATAAGGCGCAGTCTGCTTTATAGCGGTATCAGAGCTATTGCAGGTTTGATGTCAATGCGCCGGAAATTTGAAAAAACTAATATTTGACATAGCCGTAGATTTGTGCTAGTATATATATGTACGAAATTTATTGAGGAAAGCGAGAAGAGTGGGCAAAACCCACTCTTTCAGTTTTGTTTAGGGCAAAGTGCTGTAAAAGAGAGGCTTTGCAAGAGGACGAAAGGCAGTAAATGGCAAAGAAAAAGATAAAAGAAATTATTGAGGAAATTGCAGCAGGATTCATGGAAGAATCTGAGCTGGAACTTTATAACGTTGAGTTTGCTAAGGAAGGCAGAGACTGGTTTCTGCGGGTTTATATCGATAAAATCTCCGCAGAGGAGGAAGAATACGTGAGTACCGACGACTGCGAAAAGGTCAGCAGATTTTTAAGTGACGAGCTGGACAGACTGGATCCTATTGAGCAGAATTATTATTTGGAAGTTTCTTCGCCGGGCATGGACCGGGAACTGATTACCGAAAGGCATTACGAGAAGTATACCGGCAGACTGGTAGAAGTAAAATTGTATAAGGGCATTGACGGGAAAAAAGTTTTTGAAGGCATTTTGGAAGGCTTAGAAGACGGCAATGTTGTAATAAAAGATGAAAATGATAAAAAATGGATGTTCCCGCTGGATCAGGTGGCAAAAACCAACCTGGCAGTGGTTTTCTAAGGAGGGTAAAGACAAATGAACAGAGAATTTATCGAAGCGATAAATGAACTTGAAAAGGAGAAACACATTTCCAAGGACATTTTGATTGAAGCAATTGAGTCCGCACTGGTTTCTGCTTACAAGAAGAACTATGGCACATCGCAGAATGTGAGAGTGGATATCGACAGGGAAGACGGCGATATTGCAGTACTCATGAGAAAAGATATTGTAGAAGAAGTTTATGATGATATGATTGAGATGTCTTTAGAGGAGGCACAGGAAATCGATCCAAGATACGAAATCGGTGACGCGATTGAGTTTTCTGTAACGCCAAGAGACTTCGGAAGAATTGCTGCACAGACTGCAAAGCAGGTTGTAGTACAGAGAATCAGAGAAGCCGAAAGAGGTATGATTTTCGATGACTTCATCACCAAGCAGGGTGAAATCGTAACCGGTGTTGTGCAGAGAAAGAGCGGCGAAACGCTGTTTGTCAACATGGGAAAGGCGGAGGGCATCCTTTCTGCTGGCGAACAGGTACCGGGTGAACGTTTTGAGGTCAACGAAAGGTTGAAAGTCTACATTATGGACGTGAAGAAGACCACGAAGGGTCCGCAGGTGTTTTTATCCAGATCTCATCCGGGTCTTGTAAAGCGTCTCTTCGAGATGGAAGTTCCTGAAATTCAGGATGGCTTTGTTGAAATCAAGGGGATTGCAAGAGAAGCCGGCTCCAGAACCAAGCTGGCAGTTTATAGCGAAGACGTGAACGTTGATCCGGTTGGTGCATGTGTTGGCACCAGAGGTATTCGTGTGCAGGCGGTAGTTGACGAGCTGGGCGGTGAGAAAATCGACATCATTCCTTGGAGTGAAGATCCGAAAGTACTGATCAGCAACGTGCTCTCACCTGCAAAAGTGGAATCTGTGCTGGCAGATGAGGCTGAAAAGACTGCGACAGTTGTAGTGCCGGACTATCAGCTTTCTCTGGCAATTGGTAAAGAAGGACAGAACGTAAGGCTGGCTGCAAAAGTCAGCGGCTGGAAAATCGACATTAAGAGCCACACGCAGTACTATAATGAAGAGGCGGCAGATGACATTGTGGAAATCGATGAGGAGCCGGCAGAAGCATTAGAAGGAGAAGAGGTTTTCGAGATTGAAGAGTAACAAGATTCCTATGAGAAAGTGTATCGGCTGCATGGAATCAAAACCCAAGCAGGAACTGCTCCGCGTAGCCTTTTACGAAGGTATTTTGTCGCTAGATACGACAGGAAGAGCTAAAGGGCGCGGCGTATATCTCTGCCGCAACAATGTGTGTATTGAAAAGGCGCAGAAGCGTAAGGCGTTTTCGAGAAGCTTTTCTGCCAATATTGCCCAGAGCGAAATTGACAGGGTTTGTGAGGAATTAAAAGAAGTAAACGGGCAGGCTAATGAATAGAGGAAAAGTTTTCAGCTATTTAGGATTTGCCGCCAAGTCCAGAAATCTTGTGACTGGGTATAACACCTGTATCATGATGATTGAGAAGCGAAGAGTGCAGCTTTTGATTTTAACTGAAGATTTAGCCGATAACACAGTGAAAAAAATGCAGGGAAAATGCGAAAAAAATAATGTTAACTATAGAATTTTCGGAGGAAGCGATGAGCTTTCTCAGGTGACAGGAAAGACCGGAAAGGGGATTTTCGGTATTACAGACCGTCATTTTGCGGAAATTATTTGTAAGGAGATTGACCTTATTCAATCAGAAAGGGAGGAGTGAATATGACGAAAAAAGTACATGAACTGGCAAAAGAATTAAACATTTCAAGTAAAGAACTCCAAGAGAAGGCAGCGCAGCTCGGTATCAGTGTAACAAGCCATATGAGCGTGTTATCTGATGCGGATGTTGACAAGATAAAGGGAACAAAGAAAGAGACTAAGATTGTAAAGGCAGAGCCTAAGAAAAAGGGAACTACAGTCCAGGAAGAACCGAGAGTCACTGTCAAAGCGGCAGTAAGACCAGGCTTTTCCAATCGTCCGAAACCGCCTGTTGGAAAACCGGTAGTAGATACGGAGTATTTGGCAAGTAAGAATAAACCGCCTGTTGGAAAGCCGGTAGTAAATAAAGCAGAATTGGAAAATAGAAGCAGACAGAAACCGCCTGTAGGCACTCCGCTGCCGAGAGAAGCAAAACCAGTTGAAAAACCGGCAAAAACTGCGGTGCCTGTAAAAGCACCGGAAGCTGCACCGGTAAAACCAGCGGAGCCTGCAGTAGCTGAGAAGCCGGCAGTAAAGCCAGTTGAAAAAACGCCGGCAGTAAAGCCAGAGAAGAAACCTGCTGATAGAAATGCAGAAAGAAAAGACCGCGGCGGCAAGAAACCGGAACGCAAAGATGGTGCGAGAGCTGACAGAAACGATCGCGGCGGCAACGGAAATCGTAACGGCAGAAATGACAGAAATGATCGCAATGACCGCAAGGATAATCCTCGTGGAAATAACGGCAGAAATGACAGAAATGACCGCGGTGGAAACAATAATAGAAACGATCGCAGTGGAAACGGCGGGGCAAGAAAGGATCGTCCACAGCTTGATAAAATTGAAACCAAGCCGGGAAGAAGAGACGATTCCAAGAAGAAGCAGGATAAAGAAAAGAATAAGTTTGATAAACTGGAAAGAAAATCGTTGGAAAAACAGACAAGAAAGAAACACAATAAACCTAAACCACAAGTTGTGGAAACTGAAATTGAAGAAGAAGTACTGCCAGAAGGCACCGTTGTGATCAATGTGCCGATTACTGTTGCAGGCTTCTGTGAACAGGCAGAAGTATCCACTTCAAAAGTCATCATGACTTTGATGAAGCTGGGTATCATGGCAAATATCAACCAGAATATTGATGAAGATACTGTAATGGTGCTGGCAGAGGATCTGGGTCTGAGTGTAGCTATCGGCAAGGTAGAGGAAGAAGCTGTTGAAGAGGGACTGGAACTCTTTGAAGACAGTGAAGAAGATTTGAAGGACAGACCGCCGATTATCACTGTTATGGGTCACGTTGACCACGGTAAGACATCGCTTCTTGACGCAATCAGAAAGACCAATGTAACTGCTTCCGAGTCCGGCGGCATTACCCAGCATATCGGTGCTTCTGAAGTAAAAATTAACGGACAGAAGATCGTATTTTTAGATACACCGGGTCACGAAGCATTTACTGCAATGAGAGCAAGAGGCGCGCACGTTACCGATATCGCAGTACTGGTTGTTGCAGCAGACGACAGTGTAAAACCGCAGACTGTTGAATCCATCAGCCATGCAAAGGCTGCAGGCGTTCCGATTATCGTTGCTATCAACAAGATGGATAAACCAGGTGCAAACCCTGACAGAGTAAAGCAGGATTTGACCGAGCACGGTATTTTGGTAGAAGACTGGGGCGGCGATGTCATCAGCGTGCCAGTGTCTGCAAAGAGCGGCGAAGGTATCGTAAACCTTCTGGAAATGATTCTGCTTCAGGCAGAGATGATGGAACTTCGTGCAAATCCGAACAGACTTGCCATGGGTTCAGTTATTGAAGCAAGACTGGACAAATCCAAAGGTCCGGTTGCTACACTTCTAGTCACTAACGGAACATTGCAGAGCGGACAGAGCGTCGTTGCAGGAACTTGCTCCGGCAGAATCCGTCTTATGACCGACCACAAAGGTAAGACCATCAAGAAAGCAGGTCCTGCTACAGCAGTAGAAATCCTGGGTCTGACCGATGTACCGCAGGCAGGTGATGAATTTAACGCAGTAAAAGACGATAAGATAGCAAGAGAAATTGCTGAAAACAGAAAAGAAAAGCTGAGAGAAGAAGTTCTTGCAAGAAACGCAAGCACCACCTTAGAAAAGCTGTTCAGCCAGATCCAGGAAGGGGAAGTTAAAGAACTGAACCTGATCATCAAGGGCGACGTACAGGGCTCTGTCGGCGCACTGATTGCTTCCCTTGAAAAACTTAATAACGAAAATGTAAAAGTAAACATTATTCATACAGGTGTAGGTACTGTAACAGAATCCGATGTTATGCTGGCAGGTACAGCCGGCGCTATCATCATCGGCTTTAATGTAAGACCGAGCACAGCAGTACAGACCATGGCAGATAGAGAAAACATTCAGATCAGAACCTACAGAGTCATTTACGATGTGATCGATGATGTAGAAAATGCCATGAAGGGTATGCTGGATCCTGAATTTAAAGAAGAAATTCTGGGTAAAGTAGAAATTAGAACTACGTTCAAAGTACCAGGTGTAGGTATCATCGGCGGTGCATACGTACTGGAAGGAAAAGCTGTGAGAAACGCAGAAGTTCGACTGGTGCGTGATGGTATCGTAATTCACGAAGGCAAGATTTCATCTCTGAAGAGATTCAAAGATGATGCTAAGGAAGTTGCTTCCGGCTATGAATGCGGTATCGGCATTGAAGCATACAATGACATCAAAGAAGGTGACATTATCGAGTGCTTCCACATGGTTGAAATTGAACGTAAATAACCATTACGAAAGGAAAACCTATGGGAAAAGGATACAGACAGGGTCGTCTAGGAGAAGAAATTCGCAAAATTGTCAGCGAAATGCTGCTCAGAGACATTAAAGACCCTAGATTACAGTCAGCGATGGTAAGCCTGTCGGGAGTGGAAATGACTTCTGACGGCAGCTATGCCACCTGCTATGTGACTGTGCTTTCTGTCGGAAGTAAAGATGAGGAGGCAAAGCAGCAGGAGGCGGAAGCTGTACTAGAGGGGCTTCGCAGCGCCAAAGGCCTTATAAAAAAAGAAATCGGCAGACAGATTAAGCTGCGCCACATTCCGGAGCTGATTTTTAAACTGGACACCTCCATGGAGTATGGCAGACATATTTCAGAGGTAATTGGAAAACTGGGAATCGAACATGAAGAATAATACTTTTCAAGAATTGGCAGAAGTCCTTTCTTCTGCAAGACAAATTTTAATTTATCCTCATGTCAATATGGACGGAGACGCTCTGGGCTCAGCGGCAGCGCTGTGCAAGGGGCTGCGCAGTATGGGAAAGGAATGTCATGTTCTCATTGAAGATGACATTCCCGCCAATTTAGCGTTTTTAGACCAAGGGTACTGCACCTTTGATCAGAACGTTATCACAGCGCCCGACCTTTCTGTCTGTGTGGACTGCGGCGATCCGTCCCGCTTTGAAAGAAGACAGGCGGCTTTTGAAAAGAGCAGTAAGTCCATGTGCATTGACCATCACGAAACGACGACATTTTATTGCGATTACAACTACGTAGACAAAGACGCTGCAGCGACTGGTGAACTGATTTATAGACTTTTGCAGACTCTGGGCATTGCCCTCGACAAAGAAATGGGCGAAGCCATTTTTGCGGCAATTACCACGGACACGGGAAACTTTCAGTACAGCAATACCAGCAAGGAGAGCCATCTCATCGCAGCAGAGCTTTACGACATTGGTATTGATGCGAATAAAGTCAGCGTAGAGATTTACGAGAACATGCGCATAGAAAAACTTCTCATCGAGAATATGGCGCTTGCCACCATGTCTACCGTAGCAGGCGGACGCGGTGTCATCGCATATGTGACGCAGGATATGCTTTCAGAAAGCGGTGCGCTTATGGAAGAGACCGAAGGCGTAGTACAGCGGCTGCGCAGCATTTCCGGTGTGGAAGTGGCGGCATTCCTGAAGGAGACAAAGGACGGCAGAATTAAGCTCAGTCTGCGCTCTAAATCCTGTGTAGATGTGGCACGCATTGCTTCTGAACTTGGCGGCGGCGGTCATATCCGTGCAGCGGGCGCAACGCTTACCTTAGGACTTTCCGAAGCCTTCGACCTTTTGAAGGAAAAGATTATAAAGAGTATAGGATAGAGCATGATTACAGAAGGAATACTGAATATCAATAAACCGCAGAATATGACGTCTCACGATATCGTAGGCGTTGCCAGAAGAACTTTGGGTATTAAGAAAATCGGACATACCGGCACGCTGGATCCGATGGCAACCGGAGTTCTTCCTGTTTGCATTGGAAAGAGCACCAGAGTCATGGAGTATCTGGATATGGATTTGAAAACTTATCGGTGTACCATGGAGCTGGGACTACTGACCGATACCCAGGATATCTGGGGGGAGGTACTTGAGCGAAGATCGGTTACCTGCACGGAAGCGCAGGTTAGAGCTGTATTTGCGGATTTTTGCGGTGTTATCGACCAGAAACCGCCTATGTATTCAGCGCTGAAGGTTGATGGAAAAAGACTTTACGAGTATGCAAGAGAAGGGAAAACTGTCGACGTAAAGACACGGAAAATCTATATTCATAATCTGGAACTTGAGAAGATTTTTCCCGATGGTGAAAAAACCATAACCTTCACGGTGCAGTGCTCCAAGGGTACATACATCAGAACCATCTGTCAGGACGCAGGGGAAAAACTGGGGTGCTGCGGCACATTGACGTCCCTTGAACGAATTTCCAGCGGTATCTTTCATGTTGAAGAAGCGCTGGATTTGGAAGTATTTCGAGAGATGGACCCTTTGGAGATTGAAAAAAGTCTCTACGCTTCGTGGCAGCCTCTTGTTCACTTTGGCAAGGTAGTGACCGATGAGATTTCCGGCGTGCGCTTTGCTGCCGGCTGGCACCTTCCTTTGCAGGAATGTCAGATTGTAAAAGCGCCGACTTTTGCAGAGCAGGATTTTTATCTGCCTATCCGCACGGAGTTTCGCAAAGCATATAACGTCTTTGCGGAGATTGCCGGAAAAGAGGTTTTTATAGGTGTGGCATTTTATAACGAGACCTATAAGAAACTGGTAGCGGATAAGATTTTTTATACGAGGTGATGAAAATGGAGATATTTGAAACCTTAGAAGAAATACAGAATATTGAACCGGCGGCAGTAGCGCTGGGGAATTTTGACGGTGTTCATCTGGGGCATCAGGAACTGATTAAAAAGGCGGTGGAAAAAGCAGGTGAGTCGGATCTAAAGTCGGCGGTGTTTACTTTTTCTAATCACCCGAAGGATTTGCTGCCTAAAGAAAAAAAGGTGAAGAACATTTTAGCTAAGCGGGAAAAGGAGCAGATTATTCAAGACTTAGGCGTGGACTATCTGTTCAATGTGCCTTTTACTCGCAGCATTATGACCATGAGCCCTGCAGATTTTGTGGAGAAGCTCCTTCTTGAGAAGTTTCAGATGAAAGCTGCTTTCTGTGGCTTTAATTATCATTTTGGCTACAAAGCGCAGGGAAATCCGGAGGTTTTGCGCAAGATGGGCGCGCAGCACGGATACGAGGTGACGGAAATCCCACCATATAAAATTAAAGGCGAAATCGTCAGCTCTTCGCTGATTCGTACCTTGATTGCCTCTGGACAAGTGGAGCAGTGCAAAACTTATATGGGCAGACACTATTCTATTGGCGGTGAAGTGGTGGTAGGAAACAGACTTGGAAAGCAGCTGGGTTTTCCCACTTCCAATCTGGTTATCGACCCGTCCATGGTAACGCCGCCTAACGGTGTTTATGTAACCTACTGCACTTACAATGGCGTTCGCTATCCGAGTGTAACTAATGTAGGTCATAAGCCGACCATTGGACACTATAACAAAAATGTAGAGACGCATATTTTTGATTTTGATAAAGAACTTTATGGAAAACAGATTACGGTAGAGTTTTTACAGAAGACCAGAGACGAGGTCAAATTTGACAGTGTAAAGGAACTGTCTGCGCAAATTGTCAGAGATTGCAGGCAGGCGAGCCAGTTTCATCAGAAGCATGACAAGGAATAAAAGGCTTGTCCTAGCGAGGACGGCGTAACGAGGTAAAATGCATATATTAGAAAAAATTTGACAAAATATGCACAAGCACGTGCATAGAATTGAAGAAATTGTTCAAAATATGTAGATTTAAGTGGGTTTTACCTTGAAGTGTAGTCGTTTAAGTTCAAGAATATGCATATACTCGTTGATTTTACAAAAAATATGCACAGATCAGGAGAAGGATATGCATATTTTGAATAGAAATGATGATTTTATGCACATTTCATAATCTGACATGGTTCATGAACCGGATTGGAATTGAGACAAAAAGGACATGAAAATTAAACACTGTCAACCGTAATTGAAAAAGTCCAAAAATAAGTGCAATATTAGCACCAAAAAGCAAGGGTTACCGTGAGCAGTTA
>NZ_QWES01000027.1:0-5532 GCF_009936115.1 Anaerotruncus sp. 80 | reverse complement strand
AACTTAACTTTAACACAAAAATGAGATCTTGCAATTTTTTTATTCAGTTGTAACACATCTATTGTAAACCTACATTTCGGAGAAAAAGGGAAGGGGATAGGACTTGACAGCAATGCGTGGAGAGAGGTATAATTTTATCGGAGATAAAAAGTATTTTGTTGAAAAGAGACGAATGAAGGAAATCTATTTTCTTGCAAGGTAAAGATATCGGTGCAAAGCGCACCTCGGGCGTATCTTTTTATAAAGAACATGGGTTTACTGCTTTTGTCATATTTTCGTATGAGGAAGGAAGAGCAGATGAAAGGCAAAACATTAGTAAAGAAGGTTGTCAGTGTTTTGTTATGTTTGATGGTAGTGCTTGCCTACGCGACTGGATTTCATGATATTTTCAGAGTTAACGCGGAGGAGCATACTGTAACAGACAGCAGAACAGAGCAGAACGATGCAGATAAGCCGGCTTATGATGACGGTTTATTTGGCGAGAATTCTCTAAATGATGCGCTGATGGATGGCAGCATGAAGGATCTAGGCAGAATTGTGGTAGCTTCTTGGACGTGGGTAGACGATGACGGATTGCTGACGTACGATAAGAAGACAGAAAAATGGTATCTGGACACTGCGGCAGATGCAGAAACCCCGATTACAGCAGAAGTACTGGAGGGGTGTTTTCCGCAGTCCATTCAGGCAGTGCTGGCGGATGGTACAAAAAAGGAATTAAAAATTACCTGGGACTTTAGCTCGTTAGGTGATGGCGTGACAAAAGGCGAACACACTTTGCAGGCGTCTTTACCAGAAGGGTATATATTAGCGGAAGATACTGAAGGGCTGGCTGCGACCATAAATCTGGGTGGCAGCATCATGATGGCAGCAGAAGAAACGCAGGAAGGTCAAGTAACTGCCGGTGGTTTAACCATTACAGGAAAAGGTATTAGTGAGGGAAATGGTGTAACTGTTGGTACAGATCCCGCCTATGGTGCCTACATTCAGATTGAAACCGATACACCGGTGACCATTGCAGGGACATCGGCCACACATAATATCTGGATTAAGGAAAATACGACCGCAAATATTACACTGGACGGTGTAAGTATTTCAGAGACTGCATATCGCGATTCTCCAATCAATCTACTCGACGGCAGCAGCTGTAATCTGACTTTGGCCGAAGGCAAAACAAATACGTTGTCAGTCGCCAAAGCCGTATATGCGGCAGCGCTGCATGTTGGTGTGAATTCTACACTGACAGTTGATGGTTCGGGTACACTGGATGCTACTGGCGGATTATATTCTTCTGCGATTGGTGCGGGATATTCTGAGATTGCGGGAAAGATGTATTTCAATGGTGGAACCATTAATGCCACGGCGGTTTCTACCGACGGCGGCGTTGCAAACGGCGGAGCAGGTATTGGTGCAGGCTGTATGGGAGGTTCTTCCTACATTGAAATCAATGGAGGACGGATTTGGGCGCAGGGCGCTTATCATGCAGCAGGTGTTGGCGCGGGCTACGGTAACACGGCTTACAATGAAGGCAGCCGTCAGCATGGTGCAGTTACAGGCGCCAACAGGTCGAAATATTATCTGAAATGTGGCGATATTACAATCAATGGTGGGTATATCGAGTCTCATGGTGGAGAACATGGCGGTGCTTTTGGAGCAGCCTGCGTTACGACTGCCCAGGGATGTACCATCAGGGTCACTGGCGGTACGTTATTAGCAAGACCAGTTGCCAGTATGTATGCTTTTGATGGCAATGGAGGAACTGTATATATCACCGGCGGATCTGTAGATGCAAGCGTTGGTCAGGGATTCCGTATGGGTAATAATGCAACCTATGCATTAGATGCCAATGGTGGTAAAGTATTTATGACAACGATTGATTTATCGGCAGAAGGCTTTAAGGATAATGTCATTCTCCCTGAAACGTGGGAGGTTTCTATTGCTGGCAGCAAGTATACGTATGGTGCACCATACAGCTTTGATAAAGGAAAACTCTATTTATGGGTACCAGAGGCATCAGCCGGCAAAACCATTTCTGTAGAATGTTCCTATCTTGACAAAAATGGGGAAGAACGGCATTTGGAGCCTATGTATATTGAAGAAGCAGATAAGGGCGGCGGTTCTGTCCTGAAGAGATATGTTGACTTCATTTTACCAGAAGATAAATTCCCGGGTCCGCTGAGCAAGGATTACGATGGATATCCACTTGAAAAATATGATTTTGAAAAAGAAGGAAATGCGATTATCGCAGAAGATAAAGCTGGTAATAAGAAAGAATTAAATAAAAATAGCGATGGTAAGGGAAACAACTATATCACAGTTTTTGCCCAGCGCTACGACAAGGTGAATGGAACGCCGATGGAGGAAGAAGCATCTACAGGGAATACCTATGTAATGCCGGAAAATGCAGGTATCTATAAATTCAAACTGATTTCCAAGCAATATGCCAATGAGGTCGGCTTTAAAGAGTCTTACTGGGGACATCGTACAACCGGCTGGGCGACGATTCGACCGATTCCATCAGTCATTGTGGATCCGACCTATGATATTCAGACAGAGATAGATGACGATACTGGTCAGAAAATCGTAACAGAAATGACCTTTCATGCACAGGTAAAAACGGCAAAACCGAAAAAAGGTGCTGCTTACAAGGCGCCGGATGGAATTCTCCAGTTCTATGTCAATGGTGTAAAAGTAGGCGCTCCGATCAAAGCCAATGATGCCAAGTATGTGAAAACGGAAAAAGTTGGTGACGATACGTATGAGTATACTGATGCTACGCTGACAGTTGACTTTAACGATGTCAGCGGAAAGTATCCTGCCATTCCGAAATTGGAATCCGGAAAGTTTATTGTAGAAGCCAAATACACAGGTGGATACAACTATGAACCGTCTTCGAAAAATGTACCGGTAGAAGGCGGCGGCTCCAGCACAGATGAGCCGGATAACTTCCCATTTATCAATCCACCGATCCCGGTGATTCCAAATGGAGTGGTGGATCCGGATGACCCAGATAGTGAGCCAGATGGAAAGAAGCTGAATCCGGACGAGATTGAGCGAATTGAGGACGGTACTGATATTTTACGACTGCGTGGTACGGTAAACGATAGTATCTCTCGGAAGACGGAAAAAGGTAAAACGGTTACCCTGGACGAATTGGAAACATTATTCGACGAAAGATATGTATTCGTTGGTCTGGATGGACGTTTGCTGAAAGGTGTGACGCGTTCTGCTATTTCCATCGTCGATAAAGCAGGAAACCCGGTTACAGAAATCGATTTATCAAATGCAGGAAAATATATTGTAACCCAGACGGTAACCGATGCATTGGGAAATGAGACTGTCATCAATTTGACCTACAATGTACGCAAACCGAGCTTGATCGATCCGGATTTGAACAAGGATACCAACGATGACGGTATTCCAGATATCAATATCGATACCGACGGCGATGGCAAACCTGATGTAGACATCGACACCGACGACGATGGCAAGCCAGACATCAATAAAGATACCGATGGAGACGGAAAACCCGATGTAGACATCGATACCGATGGAGACGGCAAGCCAGACGTCAACGTAGACACGGACGGAGATGGGAAACCAGACATCAATAAGGATACCGATGGAGATGGGAAACCCGATGTAGACATCGATACTAATGGAGATGGCAAGCCAGATATCAACATTGATACCAATGGAGATGGCAAGCCAGACTTAGATATCGATAAAGATGGAGACGGAAAGCCAGATCTTAACGTGGACACCGATGGAGACGGAAAGCCAGACATCAACATTGATAAGAATGGAGATGGCAAACCAGACGTCAACATTGACACCAATGGAGACGGCAAACCAGACGTGAACATTGATACCGATGGAGATGGGAAACCGGACATCAACATTGATAAGAATGGAGATGGCAAGCCGGACGTCAACATTGATACCAATGGAGACGGCAAACCAGACATCAATATTGATACAGATGGGGATGGGAAACCAGACATCAATGTAGATACCAATGGAGATGGCAAGCCAGATGTCAACATCGACACCGATGGAGATGGCAAGCCAGACATCAATATTGATACGGACGGAGACGGTATTCCGGATCTTAATGTAGATATTGATGGAGATGGAATTCCAGATATTAACATCGATACAGATGGAGACGGTATTCCGGACAAGAATATCAAAACACCAGAAGAAGTTGAGAATATCATCAAGGAGCAGAATCCGGAAACAGATGAACTGCCGTGGTGGATTCCAAGAACAGGCGATGCAGCGAATATGCTGGCATGGCTTGCGGTGCTGGTAGCGGCGGCAATTGGGCTGGGCGGTACAGCATATGCAGTGAAAAAGAAATATAGATAATCCATTTTTTATGATTTGGGCAGGTATCGTGATACCTGCCCTTTTAAGATGACAATTTTGAAAAAATCTATTATGCGTATACGAAACACGATCGTTATGAAAATACTAGCAGGGGGAAAGATGCTTTGGACAAAGCCGGAATTCAAGTGATTTCTTGTGACAGGCGGGACGATATCGACATTACAGAGGGGATACAATGCTTGAAAATATACCATCTGAATCGACGATGACTGAATTGCTCGGACAATCCTTGTTTGAAACCTGGCAAAAGTTATGTACGGCGATTGACGAAAAATACGAAATGAAGTTAGACAGAGGTTTTTCCTGTTTTAAAATATAAAAAGGAGTTACGTCATAAAAGATATGAATGGCAAGAAGATTTTTATAAATATAGCAGATACTTTTTGTTAAACTGTGACAAAAATAAAAAAACAAGTTATACTAATTTTGAAAAAGTAAATTTGATGTATTTATCTATAGCGCATAATATAAGAAAACGGAGAGTCTTAATTCGAATAGCTATTCGCCCTTTGCATTAGATTGCATTTTTATTTATCATTCTGGGGGATTTTGTTTTGAAAGGGGACTGATTGAACTCATGAATGAAGTTGAGGCTGCGTGTAAAGAGTATAAACGTCAATTTAAAAGGTGAAGTGTTTGTGTGTAATCAAGAAGAGAAATCAGTATTATGTAAACACCTGATTGATGATGAAATTGAAGAATTAAAAAGAGAATCATTAACTTCGCTTGGACGAGCTGCAGAATATAATGAAAAAAGCAATTTTCTTAAAGAACAAAGTGATGCATTTTCAGATTGACTTTTTTCATGGAAAGTCCTTTATTGAGCCTCAATCTAAAATTTATTATGAGATAAGGAATACGGGAGTTTTACTGTATGAAAAATAGAAATGTTATGCAGAAACAAGGCATCTATGCATATTTAAAAACGAAGAATATCCGGCATGAGATTATAGAGCACAAGGCGGTGTATAATATGGAAGAGGCTTCCAAACTGGAATTGCCTTATCCGGAAGCCGATGGGAAGAATTTGTTTATTCGAGACGACAAGAAAAGAAATTACTATTTGCTCACCGTGAAGGGTGATAAAAAAGTAAACCTGAAAGCGTTTAGAGAAAAGAATCATACCCGTGCCTTGAGCTTTGC
>NZ_QWES01000026.1:0-41617 GCF_009936115.1 Anaerotruncus sp. 80 | reverse complement strand
ACTACTATGCTGCAGAAACTGATGGAGGGAACTGAGCGAAGCTATGTCACGTTAGACGATTTGCAGGAGAGAAGCATCGCAAAAACAGACCCGGAATTGTTTTTACAGCTGCATAAACCGCCGGTGCTGATTGATGAAGTGCAGTATGCACCGGAGCTTTTTACGTATATCAAAATTCATGTGGATCAATACCACATGCCGGGCGATTTTTGGCTGGCAGGGTCGCAGGCATTCAAATTAATGGATGGGATACAGGAATCTTTGGCGGGCAGAGTAGCATTGCTCTCTTTAACGCCTCTTTCTCAGGCAGAGATATGCGGCGGTGAGATAACGCCTTTTCAATTGGATTTTGACTGTTTGAAGGAGAGAGAGAGAAAGAGCGGGAAGAAATGGATGTTCAAGCCATCTTTCAGCGGATTTATCAGGGATCCATGCCGGCAATCATCAGTGGCTTGAATCGTAACAGCAATATTTTTTACAGCAGCTATTTGAATACTTATATTGAACGGGATGTGAAAGGCCTTTCAGTTGCAGTGGATTCGCTGAAGTTTTTAAGATTTATGACGGCAGTGGCGGCGAGAAGCGGACAGATGCTTAATGTGGCAGAAATTGCGCAGGACGCGGACATCAATCAAATCCAGGCGAAGGCGTGGCTTACAATTTTGGAAACTTTGGGAATCATTTTCTATCTACATCCGTACTCCAACAATCTGCTGAAGCGTTTGGTGAAAAAGCCGAAGCTATATTTTTATGATACGGGGCTTGTCTGCTATCTGACAAAGTGGAGCAGTGCGGAAACCTTAGAAAGCGGTGCGATGAACGGCGCAATGCTGGAGAACTATGTAGTTTCAGAAATTGCAAAGTCTTACTTAAATTGCGGGAGAGAACCATTTATGTACTATTACCGGGATAAGGATGCAAAGGAAATCGACATCGTACTGGAACGTGACGGCGTGCTGCATCCGATTGAGATTAAGAAGACTGCAAATCCCGGAACAGAATTGACGAAAGTATTTTCACTGCTGGATGGGGCTTCTGTTCCGCGGGGAAAAGGCGCGGTGATTTGTATGAAACCAAATTTGAGCGCAATTGACAGGGAAAACTATATTGTGCCAGTGTGGTTGATTTAAATCGCCTGGTATCGAATATACAGGAATGAGAACACAAAACGGAGATTGCTATGACAATGCAGAAACAAGACATCTATGCATATTTAAAAATGAAGAATATCCGGCATGAGATTATAGAGCACAAGGCGGTGTATCATATGGAAGAGGCTTCCAAACTGGAATTGCCTTATCCGGAAGCCGATGGGAAGAATTTGTTTATTCGAGACGACAAGAAAAGAAATTACTATTTGCTCACCGTGAAGGGTGATAAAAAAGTAAACCTGAAAGCGTTTAGAGAAAAGAATCATACCCGTGCCTTGAGCTTTGCGCCGGAGCATGATTTGATGGATATGCTGGGAGTAACTGCGGGTGCTGTAACGCCCTTTGGCTTGCTGAACGATAGTGAGCGAAAGGTGCAGTTTTGTATTGATAAAGATTTTTTTGGCGGTTCCCAAATGATTGGGGGGCATCCAAATGACAATACGGCAACCGTATACCTCAAGGTGGAAGTCTTGATTCGCATCATAGAAGAACATGGAAATCAGATATATGTCGTAGAGTTTTAAAAAGGAGAAACCTATTGGTCATTGCACAGGATGCGCAGGCGAATCCTGTTGGATTCATGGGAGTGGAAAAACGGAAACTGGAAATGCTGTTTATCGTGCCGCAGGCGGTTGGCTTCTATACCCATATGGGATTTTGGCTTGCTCGGCGGGCGGAAATCGATGAGCAGGGGCATCCGTATCCGATTTTGTATATGAAATTGGATGCATAAAGCAGCGTGCAGGGGATTTTTGATTCTGTACTATAAAGCAGATGCTGATTTTCTGTATTGCGCACTGAACTTTTGTGAAGTATAATAATGCCATATGCATGGAAAGGAGGGGAAGTGCTTGAAAGTGGAATCTTTGACAGGTTATTTGATGTCAGAAGACAGAAAAATCGCTGAGATTGAGAATGGGAAAATCCTTAAGTTTGACAGCGCTTTGCTGCCGCTGTATTTAAAGAGAACAGAGGATATAGCGGGATGGCTGGCAGGTCGTGCCATTGATACGCATCGGGTAAATTCCCGTCTGCTGAAAAAAGTGCTTCGTCTGCATACCGCTGATGATGCGGAAACTGCCTTGTCCGTCAATGGTGCAACCATTACAGATACTTACTGGATTTGCCCTGCAGATCATCTGGTGCATTACGCAGATGTTTGCTTTAAAGAAAATGATTTTGATGGTCTTGCCCTTTATGGTGACCCTGACAGCTTTTCACAGAGACCTTCCAGAACACCGGAGTTGACCAACATTGGGAGTTATGAAAAATGCTGGCGTCGAAAGGATGGCGCCTGGTGGATGTATAAGGCGGGAACACCTTGGGAGTATTTTTCGGAGTTGTTCATTTGCAGACTGGGTCTTGAGATGGGGTTTTCTATGGCATGGTATGAGATGGAAGAAGGTTATATCAGAACCAAAGATTTTACAGGCGGTGCCAAAATGAATTTTGAAACGGCAGATGGTGTGATGGGCGAAGAGGACGATTATGCCCGGAGCTATAAAAAGTTATGCGCGCTAAATCCTGCTTTGGGGTCTGATTATTTGAAAATTCTCTGGATGGATACCCTTTGCTTTAACATGGATCGACATACGAAAAATTTTGGACTGCTGCGAGATAGGACGAGTGGCAGGATTTTAAAAATGGCGCCGAACTATGATAATAATATTGCACTGGTTTCCAGAGGTTACAGCCGTGATATCAGCCGCGGTGCAGATGGATTGATTCGATTTTTTCGCGAGTTTATACAAGAACAGCCGGAAGCAAAAGATGTGCTTTGTAAATTAATCGCCTCCAGCGAAATTCCACTTGTTACAGAGGAAATGCTTTTGAGTGTTCTTGCGGAAACAGATGCCGAGCTTCCCGGCGCAGGCGTGGATCTGGATTATATAAAACAATTTGTGGAAAACGGGCAGAAGCAGCTGCTTGCAATATTAGATTTATAAAACATTGCTGGAACTTTCGCTATACCTTTTCTGATGGGAACAGATCCCCTTGTACTATAGGTGCAAATACGTTACAATAAAACACACTACAGGAGGAAAGAACATGAAACCGGTTATCAGCAAATCTGCCCATATTGCGAAAGAAAGTATTTTGATTGGAGATGTGCATGTAGGCAATGAGGCAACGGTGCTGTATTATGCTGTTTTACGGGGAGATAATGGGCGTATCAGTGTTGGAGAACGGACCAACATTCAGGAGCACTGTGTGCTGCACACTGACCCTGGACATCAGGTTCTGATTGGAAATAACGTAACAGTAGGTCACGGCTGTATTCTTCACGGCTGTCAGATTGACGATGAAACGATGATTGGCATGGGCTCCATCGTTATGAATGGTGCGAAGATTGGAAAGCACTGTCTGATTGGCGCGGGCAGCCTGGTCACAGAAAACACAGTAATTCCGGATGGATTTCTTGCTCTTGGCAGACCGGCAAAACCTATAAGACCGCTGAATCAGGATCAGCTGGCGATGCTAAAAGAGAGTGCTGCTGAGTATGTGGAAACGGGGCGGAAGCTACTGGATTAAAATAACTATTTTCATTTTAGATGATATGAGTACAAACGGGCATTTTTATGGTAATATATATATATGCAAAGATAAAAACACAAACGCAGAAATTTTATTGCAAGATTCCTGCAGAACCGGTAGGTAGTCCGGTCGCACCGATTTGGTGTAAGTAACCCTCCCTCCTTAGGGTCGTCCGTTCTTTGTGCATTACAATTATTTTAAGGAGGAATTGTCATGGACAAGGTATCGGGAAAGCTGACCGTATTTTTTGAAGAACCTTTTTGGGTAGGCGTCTTTGAGCGTGTAGAAAAGGGAAAACTATCAGTGTGCAGGGTGGTTTTCGGTGCAGAGCCGAAAAGCTACGATGTATATGATTTTGTTTTAAAGAACTACAATCAGTTGCGATTCAGTCCGGCTGTGGAGGCAACCTTTCAGAAGGCCAGTATCAATCCGAAGCGCGCCCAGCGCCAGATTCACAGGCAGGTGCAAAACCAAGGTATTGGAACCAAATCTCAGCAGGCGTTGAAACTGCAGCAGGAACAGATGAAAACGGAGCGCAAGGCAGAAAGCCGAAAGAGGAAAATGGTCGAGAAGAAGCGCCAGTTTGCGTTGAAACAGCAAAAAAAGAAAGAAAAGCATAGGGGCAGATAGCTGCCTCTATGTTTTTTATCTTAAGTATGATAAACTATAAACGAAAAATAAAGTGGAGGATTGCGATGGAACTTGGAATTACTATCCCGCTGCAGCGTTTTTTGAAACGAAAACAGCCAGCCTACGGTGGAATGACTGACCTTTTTTTCTGCTGGGATTTGCACAATGTCACTTACCAGGGCAGAGATGTCCTTTTAGTTGTAAATGCGTCTAATCGATTTACCTGTGTCACAGCGAACTTGTGCGCAGCAGATTGGACAAACCTGGAGGAAATGGTGCAAAAAACCATAACCGAAGGATTACTGGCAGAGGGATACAGCTGGGAACAGGTGTATTGCTATCTGCAAGCAGCAGGCGAGGTATGGATTACAAAGACTCATGGGCGCAGACCGGTTGCTGCATTGAATCGCGCAGTGGAGCGGCTTAGCTGGATGGCAGAGCCGATGTCAGAAGAGCGACAGTTTCAAGAAGTCCACAGTAGATGGGTCAATGAAGAACTTTGCAAAACCGCAGGTTTTGTACAGCGAGGAAAACCCAAAGACTTTTTTTCTGCTGAGCTGGAACAGATATTATAAAGAAATCTTATCATTTCTCAGGAACACCTAGATATATTTGCTGTGCTGCAGATTCTCGTAAGCCTTGAGAAGAAGAAAAAAATAGTATATAATGAACACAACTTTTCAACGGAAGAAATAATTTTAAACTGAGAGGAGAAGCAAATGGGAACAGAGACGATTAAGACGGAGAGGTTGACACTTAGAAAATTTTACATAGACGATGCGAAGGCGATGTACCGCAATTGGGCGTCTGACTGCGAAGTAACCAGGTTCTTAACATGGCCTGCCCATGATAATATAGAAGTAACCAGGACAGTGCTGAAGGATTGGGAACAGCAGTATGCTGATGAAAATTTTTATAACTGGGCTATTGTGCTAGATGAGGTTGGCGAACCAATCGGCAGTATTGGCATGGCTGCA
Organism: Anaerotruncus sp. 80; assembly: GCF_009936115.1. NCBI lineage: Bacteria > Bacillati > Bacillota > Clostridia > Eubacteriales > Oscillospiraceae > Anaerotruncus > Anaerotruncus sp. 80. The sequence continues at coordinate 36,324 of NZ_QWES01000026.1, read as the reverse complement.
GCGGATTCGGACACTCGTATGATTGCCATTGGATACTGTATTGGAAAAAAATATTGGCATCAGGGTATTGCGTCGGAGGCACTGCAGGCTGTCATCGATTTTCTGTTTCAGAAAACTAATTATAATCGGATTGAAGCCAGACACGATGTATTCAATCCCCATTCCGGTATGGTGATGAAAAAATGCGGTATGCAGTACGAGGGGACTTTGCGCGAAGTAGCGAGGGATAATACAGGGCTTTCAGACTGCCGATATTACTCCATTCTCAGAAAGGATTACGAAGCAAAAGCAGAAACCGGGCAGATTGCCTTTGAAGAAACGGAGAAAACCGATGTGATTGCGTCCTTTGAAGGAAAGCTGCGGGAGAAGACGGTTGGATACGCTCGTATTGCCCACTATGATGGAAGAGCAACGGAGCTTTGCGGCATCTGGCTGACCGATGAGGGAAAAGAGCTTTTGGAAATTACCGCTTTTGCGGAAGGCTTCTTCACGTTTTTAAAAGAACGTGGATATGAGGAGTTGTATCTGGAAAATGAGGATATGGATTTTGGCGATAGGTTTGGATTTACGTTGGAGTCGCGGGACGCTTCAGGCTGGTATCCGAAGTATGAGTTCCGGAGAAAACTAGTGTAGCCTTAAAAATAATTGCGACAAAATCAAAGCAAACATGACACACTGCTGTCGTGTTTGCTTTGCTATTATGAGGATACTATACAAAAGAGGAGATTTTATTTATGAAAATCGACCGGCTAATCGGCATTTTATCTGTGCTTTTGCGATGTGAACAGGTTACAGCGCCAGAACTTGCAGAACGCTTTGAAGTGTCCAGAAGAACCATCAACAGAGATATCGAAGCCCTCTGCAAGGCGGGGATTCCTATTGCGACCAGTCAGGGAAGCGGCGGAGGCATTTCTATTATGGATGGCTACAAAATTGACAGAACACTGCTTACGACAAAGGATATGCAGATGATTTTAGCAGGTCTGCGGAGCCTTGACAGTGTTAGCGGAAGCAGTTATTATGAGCAGCTGATGGAAAAGTTAAAGCCTGGCGCGTCGAGCTTTACCTGCGGCAGCGATTTTATGCTGATTGATTTGTCTTCTTGGTACAAAGAGACTCTGGCGCCGAAGATTCAGTTGATGCAGGAGGCGATTTCGGAGAAAAGGAAGCTGACATTTCGGTATTATTCGCCGAAAGGAGAAGAAATGCGAACGGTGGAGCCGTATTACCTGGTATTTCACTGGTCCAGCTGGTATCTGTGGGCGTGGTGCGAAAAGAGACAGGATTTTCGTCTGTTTAAGCTCAATCGGATGACCTACGTGGAAAAGGTGGGGGAATGCTTTGCTGGGCGTGATGTACCTTTTCCGGAACTTTCTAACGAGAAAATTTTTCCGGGAGAAATCAAGGTAAAAGCACTCTTTGAAGCCGGGGCAAAATGGCGATTGATTGAGGAGTTTGGAGTGGACTCTTTTCGAGAGCAGGAAGATGGAAGGCTGCTTTTTTGTGCGGACTATACCGACAAGGAAAATCTGCTGACATGGTTGCTTACTTTCGGAGCGCAGGCGGAACTTTTGCAGCCGGAAGAACTACGAGAAGAATTGCGCCAGATAATCCAAAAAATGGAGGAAAAATACAATGGAGTACATCAAACTGACTGAAGAAAATCTGGAAAAAGAGCACATTTGCTGTGCCATATCATCGAATAGAGACCCGCAGGTGACCAGCAAGAAAGGCTGGCTGAAAGAACGGTTTGCAGATGGTTTAGTGTTTCTGCGGGCTGATACCAGGGGAAAGTGCTTTATCGAGTATATCCCTGCGGAAAAGGCGTGGCTGCCTATTGAGGCTGAAAATTACATGCACATTAACTGCTTCTGGGTGTCGGGTGCAAGCAAGGGGCACGGCTATTCCAGCGAACTTCTGCGCACCTGTATTGCAGACGCAAAAGCACAGGGTAAATCGGGTCTTTCAATCATTTCATCTGAAAAAAAGAAAGGTTTTCTGTCTGATCCAAAGTATCTGCAGCATAAAGGCTTTCTGCTTGCTGATACGGCGGAACCGTATTTTACGCTGCTGTATCTGCCGTTTTCGGCGGACGCGGCAAAACCCGTATTTCGTCCCAATGCGAAGCAACCGGCGCTGAAAGAGGAGGGCTTTACGCTGTATTATACCAGTGGCTGTCCTTTCACCGCAAAATATGTGCCGGTGATTGAAAACCTGGCGGAGGCAAAGGGTATCGCTTTTGAAAAGAGAAAGATCGAAACCTGTGAGCAGGCGCAGAATGCGCCCATGGCATGGACCAATTACGGACTGTTTTATAATGGAACTTATATCACCCATGAAATTCTTTCAGAGAAAAAGTTTGAACGTCTCTGTGAAACTTTGCTTTGACGAAATCGGGTAAGAAAGGAGTAAAAGGATGGCATCTCATTTAGAGTTTGTAGAATATGTGGCAGGACAGCTTTCGGAAGCGGGAGAAATCACATACCGGAAAATGTTCGGCGAGTACGGCATGTATCTGGACGGTAAAATTTTTGCGGTCATTTGCGATGACCAGCTGTTCATCAAGGTAACTGAGGCAGGGCGCAGGCTCGCACCCCAGCTGACCCTTGCGCCGCCTTATGAAAGTGCGAAGGATTATTTTCTTTTTGAAGACATCGACAATCGGGAATTTCTAGTCAGCTTTGTGAAAACAACGTGGGCGGATCTGCCTATGCCGAAACCGAAGAAAAAGAAGGTGAAGTAACAATGGCGTTTGATTATAAAAAGGAATACAAAGAGTTTTATCAACCGGGGAAGAAGCCGTCTTTGGTGGAAGTGCCCAAGATGCGTTATATTGCAGTTAGGGGAGAGGGAGACCCCAATGAAGAGGGAGGCGCGTACAAAGAAGCTATCGGATTACTATATGCCATTGCTTTTACGATTAAGATGAGCAAATTGGGCAGCCATCGCATTGAGGGCTATTTTGACTATGTAGTGCCTCCGCTGGAAGGATTTTGGTGGCAGGAAGGCGTGCAGGGCGTCGATTTCAGCAGGAAAGAAGATTTTCAGTGGATTTCAGCCATTCGGCTGCCGGATTTTGTGACCAGAGAAGAATTCGACTGGGCGATCTCGGAAGCAACAGCAAAGAAGAAACGGGATTTCTCCAAAGTGGAATATCTGACGATGGAGGAAGGACTTTGTGTTCAGTGCATGCACGTGGGGGCTTATGATGACGAGCCGCAAACGGTGGCGCTGATGGAGGCATACGTGGCAGAGCAGGGTTTTGTGACAGACTTTACAGAAAACCGGCGGCACCACGAAATTTATCTGTCCGATCCAAGAAGAGTCGCCGCACAGCGGTGCAAAACTGTGATTCGGCATCCTGTGAAGAAAGCTTGCGCAGCGGAGGAAAATAGAGTATGATAAGAAAAAACAAGGAGGCGCTACAACATGGGGAAAGTGAGTTTTTGTACCTGCAATGACTATGATTGTCCTTTTAACCCGGTCAATCATAATGAAGGATGCACGCCTTGTATTGCGAAGAATCTGAAAGAAAGAGAAATTCCTAGCTGCTTTTTTAATGCACAGGATCCGGATCGAGAGACTGATCGGGGCAGCTATAAATGGGAGGATTTTGCAAGAGTGGTAGCAGAGTCTTCTGGCGAGGACGGCAAGCAAGTGAACATGTAAAATGGATAGACTGAAAGCAGAGGCTTTCGGTCTATTTTTTTCTTTGTCCGCATATTCTGGTAGGAAGTACAAAGGGGGATTCGCGTTGAAAGAAAAAATTAGTATCATCCGGGTTATGAAGTATGCTGGAGCCTATATCGCCTTTGAAATCGGCTCTGGTTTTGCAACGGGACAGGAAATTTTACAGTTTTATACATCTTATGGAACTATGGGACTCGCTGGAGCCATTGTCAGTATGATTCTTTTTTCCTGGGCAGGTGGCAGCCTGATGAAGATTGGACATCGGGTAGGTGAAAAAGCTGCAGAAAAGCCATACCAGCTTTTTTGCGGAAAAATACTGGGAACTTTCTATGAATATTTTGTTCTGTTTTATTTATTTGCAGTCCTTGCTGTGATGATTTCCGGTGCAGGAGCGTCGCTTTCGGAGTATTGCGGGGTCAGTTACTATGTAGGGGGACTGATTATGGCGCTTCTGGTCTTTGGCGCTTTTGCTTTTGGACTTGATAAACTCATTGATATTGTAGGGCTTATGGGACCGCTTATCATTGGTTTTTCTGTGTTTATTGCAATCTGCACGATTACAGCGAACTTTGGTGATCTGATGGCGGGAAATGTAGATGTGGAATTTTTACAGAATGCACGCCCTGCACAGAACTGGTGGTTTAGCGGCATTTTGTATGTTGCCTATAATACAGTCAGTTCAGTTGCATTTCTGATGGCGCTGGGAAGGGATGCGAAATCTGAAAGAGAGGCAGCGGCTGGCGGCATTGCGGGTGGCGTACTGCTGATGATTACGGTGATCTTCATGAATTTGGCATTGACCTCACGGCTGGATTTGGCAGAAAGCAGTATCGTGCCTTCTCTGAAACTGGCAGAAAACGTATCATCTGCAGCGGGAACGGTGTTTGTCTGTATTATGATCTGCGGCATCTTCTCTACAGCAGCGCCGGTGCTCTGGTCCATCTGCAATGGTCTTGCAAGACCGAAGAGTAAAGCGTCTCTGATTATTGCTTTTCTGGTCAGCGCTGACAGTTTTATCCTGGGGCAGCTGCCTTTTGACAAACTGGTAGCATTTATTTATCCTTTTACGGGATATCTGGGCATTATACTGCTGTTCTGTGTGTTTCGGTGGCAAATTGGACATAGGAAGAACACTGTGCAAAGAAATTAATTTTTTCATGAAAAAAGCTCTTGCCAGAAAGGGGAGAGGCAAGAGCTTTCCTATTGCATACTTCAATTCTGAAAGAATAGGAGGGAGTATGCAGAAGGGATGGAAGAATTTAGTTTGTTTCGTTTAGTTGGAAGCGATTATAATGGGCAGACAGCAAATCCTTTGCGGTGCTGTAATCGCCGCTGATGATAGCGCTCAGAATCTGCTGGTGTTCCATGACAGTGTGATTTCTGCTTCTGTCAATATGCCAGTGATTATAGAGTACAATCATGTAAAATAAATCTTCGATTTGACCGTACTGCCGTGTGATATAAGGATTGTCACAGCAGGTGATGAAAGCGGACTCGAAACTGATGGAATAACGAACGTATTCCTGCATATTGTCTACCTCCAGATGGTCAATCTGTGCTTTCAATGTTTTCTGTAAAAGTTCTACAAGCTGATCCATTCTGCCGGTCTGCTGGCAGATCTCAAAGGCGCCAAGAAGCATGCTCAAAATTGCCTGTGCAATCTGTGCAAGTCTTCGCTCGGAAAATTTAATGACGCTGGGTCCGGAATTGGGATAAATGTCGATGATACCGTCGCGATTCAGCATGGAAAGTGCTTCTCTCACTGGAGAATTACTGACATTCAGTTCTTTGGAAAGGGCTGTAATGCTTAGGCGGCTTCCGGGTTCGTATTTTCCTTCAATGATATTTTTCTTGATGATGTCGTAAATCTGATCCCGTATAGGGGCTTTCTTAATCGGCTTGTTCATAGTCTGGTATTCCTTTGTCTAGTCTTCATATCGATAGGCATATTTTAAGGGATTTTCGCCATAATGTCAATAGTTTTCTGATTTCTTTGAAAAGGGTTTGACGAAAAATAATGAATGATTGATAATGCCTTATTTTTACGGGAAAAATATGGTGAAAATGCGGGAAATGTGTAATTATATGCACCTTTATCATTGGAAAAATCGGATTTATGGAAAAAATAGAGCATTCACGGTTTATTGTATACAATAATTACAAATAAATAAAAAATAGATAGAAAAATTGTTTGCGTATACATAAAGCAGAAAAAATTGAAAAAAATATAGGTTGATTTGGTGAAATCAATTGACAACGGAAATTTCCGGTTCTAAAATGTGGTTAAGAAGTTAATCATGTAAGAGATTACTTGGTAGATAGAAGAAGGAGGATTCACCCTTATGAAAAAATTATTAACAGGCGATGAAGCTATTGCAAGAGGGGCTTATGAGGCTGGCGTAACACACGCATCTGCATATCCTGGAACGCCTAGTACAGAAATTTTGGAAAATGTTGCTAAATATAAGGAGATTTACGCTGAATGGGCACCGAACGAAAAGGTAGCCATGGAATCCGCAGCAGGGGCATCAATGGCTGGGGCAAGAAGCATGGCTTCCATGAAGCACGTAGGTGTAAACGTAGCTGCTGACCCGATGATGACCTTTGCCACCATGAGAGTAAACGGCGGTTCCGTACTGGTAACAGCTGATGAGCCGGGCATGTTCTCCTCTCAGAATGAACAGGACAACAGAAACTTTGCTAAGATGGCAAAGATGCCGATGTTTGAGCCTGCAGACTCTCAGGAATGCCTTGACATGATGAAGGAAGCTTATGAAGTTTCCGAAACCTATGGCGCATTGGTGCTGATGAGAATGGTTACTCGTGTATGTCACTCTAAATCGCTGGTAGAAGTTGGCGAAAGAGTAGAAGTTGCCAACAGACCTTGGGAAAAGGATCTGGCAAGATTCGTCTGCGTGCCTGCTAACGCAAGAGTCAACAGAGTAAACATGGAAGAAAGAACCAAGAAGTTGGAGGCGTACTCCGAACAGTCCAAGTTCAACTTTGCTGAGATGAACGGAACCAAAATCGGTGTTATCGCATCCGGTCCTTCCTATTACTATGCGAAGGAAGTATTCGGAGAAGATGCTTCTTATCTGAAATTAGGCTTCACATTCCCGCTGCCGACAGAGATGATCAAAGAGTTCTGCAGCAAGGTAGAAACGATTTATATCGTAGAAGAAGACGATCCATATATCGAAGAATTTGTACAGCGTCTCGGATTTGCATGCCACGGCAAGGACACATTCCCTGCATACGGTGAAATGACTTCCGACGTGCTGAGAAAAGCGCTTTACGGTGAAGAACTGCCGCAGATTTCTTATGACAAAGAAAAAGTCATCAAGCGTCCGCCGACACTTTGTGCAGGATGTCCGCACAGAGGACTGTTCTATAGACTGGGCAAGAGAAAAGATGTGATGATTACTGGCGACATCGGCTGCTATACTTTGGCATACGGCGCGCCTTATAATGCAATGGACGCTGCGATCTGTATGGGCGCATCTATTTCTATGGGGCACGGCGCGCAGAAAACCTTCAACAGAGAAGGCATTAAGAGAAAGGTTGTTACCGTACTGGGTGACTCTACATTCTTCCATACCGGCGTAAACTCCCTGATGAACACCGTTTACAACAACAGCAATACCATCAACGTAATTCTCGATAACAGAATTACCGGTATGACGGGTCATCAGCAGAATCCGGGTACTGGCTACACCGTAAAAGGTGAAGAAGCTAACATGATCAACATGGAAGCGTTGGTTAAAGCCATCGGTATCAAGCATGTAAAAGTAATCGATCCGAACGACCTGAAAGCAGTTGACGCCGCCTTTGATGAATTTTGGGATCTGGATGAACCATCTGTTATCATCACAAGATGGCCGTGCGTGCTGAAGAAATTCTCTCAGGCTGATCTGGAAGAATTCCCGGGTCTGTTCCAGACAAAGGATGTTGTAGATCCTGACAAGTGTATCGGATGTAAGGCATGTCAGAAGACTGGATGTCCTGCACTGATTTTTGACAAAGATACTAAGAAAGTACATATCAATAGAGCTGACTGTGTAGGCTGCGACGTTTGCGCACAGGTTTGCCCGGTAGATGCCATCGTAAAGGAGGAGAAATAAAATGACAAAGAATATTTTATTATCAGGTGTCGGCGGACAGGGCACCATCACTGCTGCAAAGATGCTGACCTTCGGTCTGATGGAAGCAGGCTACGACGTAAAGATGAGTGAAATTCACGGCATGAGCCAGAGAGGTGGCGACGTGGTTTCTCAGGTTAGATACAGCAAAGAGAAAGTATTCTCTCCTGTCATCGAAAAGGGTACTGCAGATATCATCGTTTCCTTTGAAGAAATGGAAGCGCTGAGAACTCTGGATTATCTGAAACCAGATGGCGCAGTGGTTGTCAATACAGAGAGAATTCCTTCCATGACCGTACTGACCGGCGTAGAAGAATATGCAAACGATGTCATTGAAGAAATTGAAAAGGCAGCAGACCGCGTACATACCATGGACGCATCCAAAATGGCTGCGGACCTGGGCAACGTAAAAGCGGCTAACGTCATTCTTCTAGGCGCCCTTGTAAAATTGATGGGGCTTGACGATATCGACTGGGAAGATATCATCAGAAAGAATGTAAAAGAAAAGTTCATCGATCTGAACCTGAAAGCATTCAAAGTAGGCGCAGACGCTGTAAAATAACTATAAAATTTAAAAGACAGGAATCTCTTGCATGAAAGGGATTCCTGTTTTTCTGTTTTTGGTACTACGGATTTTTTTATTAAGTAGGAAAAATAGGTAGAGAAGCTGATGATTGACAATATGTAAAAAACTATCTAAAAAGTAAGGAAATGAGACAGTTCTTTTGAAGTAAAAGTGATATTGGAGCGAAAAAGAATCCAAGACAAATGCCAGGATGAAGTTTAATCTGATTTAATGATTGGTATGCAGTATTTCATGCTGTGGAGAAACCGGTGCGCCATAATCTCAGGATTTTTTTGTATATATGGCGTTCATCTCCTGGAAAACGCCATATTTTAAGCGTTTTTTTGTATACATGGCGCCAGCCATCCGCCAACCGCCATATTTGGATTCATTTTCTCAAATACTGGCACGAGCCTGCCGCCCGATACTTGCTTTTTTGATATTTTACTGTAGGATACCAAAGTTTTTCCGACTATCTGTCTGCATTTCTTTCTGCAGCCGCCATTTTTTCTTAAAAAGCTTTTGTATCTGGCACTTTCTCAAAGGTCCGCGCCATGTATACAGAAATCAAGCTAAAATATGGCGCGGGGTAAATCATCGGCATATCTTGATTCTCTTTCTGCCAGGTTTGCTCCCGTACATGAACTTGCCGGACTAGCTGCTTGTAGCGGGCGCTGGCCTAAAGCCGAAAAGAAGCTGTCTCATTTTATTTTGAGACAGCTTCTTTCAACCTTATGCAAGATGGGGTTGTTATTTTTTCTTCGAGACAGCGACGCTGATCAGACCGCACACTGCCATTAGGTAAGGATAGAACAGATACGGAATGATATCAAAGGAGGTTAGCCCTGTCAGCGTTGCAGCAGACAGCAGCTGGGCGCCGTAAGGAATAATCCCCTGAAATACGGAGGCGAACATATCCAGAAGGGAAGCGCTTCGTTCCGGTGAAATGCCGTAGTCGTCGCTGATTTCTTTTGCGATTGGGCCCGCAATTACGATAGCCACGGTGTTGTTGGCGGTCGCTGCGTCAACAACAGAAATCAGAGCAGCAATACCAACTTCCGCGCCTTTATATGTATGAATACGGCTATGGATTTTTTCGAGAATAAAAGCGAATCCTCCGTTTTCTTTGACCAGTGCGCTGATGGCAGCAACCAGCATGGAAATTACAGTGATATCATACATACCGGTGACGCCGCTGCCGATAGAAGTGAATACTTCAGATACGACAAGGGAGCCGGTGAAAAGACCAACGAGAATGGAAAGTACGGTGCCGCTGATTAAAACAACAAACACGTTGATTCCGATTACTGCAGTCACTAATACAAAGATATACGGCATAACCTGCCAGATATTATAATTGAGCTCTGCCTCTAATGTAAAAGAAGCGCCGCGAGTCAGGCAGAACAGTATGACAACGGTGATAATTGCTGCTGGAAGTACAATCAGAAAGTTCTTTCTGAATTTATCTTTCATCTCACAGCCCTGGGTTCTTACCGCTGCGATGGTGGTATCTGAAATCATGGACAGATTGTCGCCGAACATAGCACCGGACACAACTGCACCGATACAGATTGGCAGCGCAAAGCCGGTCTTGTCCGCAATGCCTACAGCGATTGGTGCAAGGGCTGCGATGGTACCCATGGAAGTACCCATGGAAATTGAGATAAAGCAGCCGATGACAAACAGACCGATTACTGCAACGCTTGGCGGCATCAGGGAAAGCCCCAGATTGACGGTACTGTCGACTCCCCCTGCTGCAGATACTGCTCCTGAAAAAGCGCCTGCGGCAAGATATATCAAGCACATTGTGATGATATTATCTTCCCCGATTCCAATAGCAGCAATGTGCAGCTTTTCGGTAAAGGTTTTGCCCTTTGTCTGGACAAATGCTACGATAAGCGCGATTAAGAAGCCTACAACAGCTGGCATGGTATAAAAGTCATTGAGTAGAATTCCGGTTCCTAGAAATAGGATTAGAAATACCAGAATTGGAAGCAGAGCCCAGCCGTTTGCCTTTGGTTTTGATTCGTTCATTTCTTCGTCTCCTTTTTGCGTAAATTAATAATAAAATCCTGAGAAAAAAAGTCGGACCTTTGTGGGGTTCGACTCAGGGACAATTGCTATTTACATTTTATCAAATTATTATTTGCGGTGCAAGGGTAATTTGCGAAGTTTTAGCTGTCTGTAAGGGGAATAAAGCAGACCCAGACTGCGATTGTAGGCGCGGAATCCAAGGGAGGCAGCTATAGAATGTCTTTTTTTGTGCTTCGGGAGCATGATTCGTTCTGTACCTCCGAAAGCAATGATTCCACCGCAGGTAATAGCGGAGATTAAATCATTGTTGCAGGTGATATTCTCATGGAAAGCAGTAAATGCCATGCCAACATAATCTTCTTTGTGAGAGTCTGAACCGCCGATACAGGGTTTGCCATATGCTTTTGCAAGGGCCTGCGCTTTCTGGTTGGCAAGGGGACTTTCACAGGTGTTAAAGCCTTCAATAAAATCAAAGTGGTTGACAAGCTGAGGATTTTTGCGCAGCTTGCGGAGAAGCAGAGCGCTGTTGTAGCGAGTGCCGAAAGGATGAGCAGGTCCTAGAATTCCGCCATACTGATGGACCAGCTTTATCAGTCGCGCAATGGACATGCCGCGGATTTTTAGCACAGGCAGAAAAATGCCATCTGGCATAATCACCAGAATGTGACCGGCGTCCCTGGTGTCGTATTCCACTCCGACCAGTACTGTAAAATCGCTGGTTATGCTGTGGCAAAAATTTTTAAAATACCGATAGCCTTTGTATGTATCGTGGTCAGTTATCAGCATACCGGAGAAACCGTGAGATATTAAAAGTTCAATATAGCGTTCGATTGGAATTTTTGCATCGATGGAACCGGCTTTGGTGTGACAGTGCATATCGAATTTTATCATCAAATTCACTTCCTTTCGCGATATAGCCTTTACATATGAAATGGATTTTATACAGGTATTTTATGCAAAAATGCAGTTTGAAATGTGCTGCATCATTGTCACCTTTTATTAAAAAACAAGGTTGACATGAAGAGGCGTAGATGTTATACTCTCTTTAGTTCAAGAAAGAAGGAGTATTTAATTATGACTACAACAAGAAATAAAACCTATGATATGATTTGTGTGGCAATGTTTGCAGTTATTATGGCAGTATGTTCCTGGATATCAATTCCTACTTTGGTTCCTTTTACGATGCAGACCTTTGCGCTGTTTTTAGCCTTTGGTGTGTTAGGGGGCAAGAGGGGCACTCTGGTCGTTGTTATCTATGTTCTGCTGGGAGCTGTTGGTGTTCCAGTCTTTGCAGGATTTTCCAGTGGGCTTGGTGTGCTGATGGGTACTACCGGCGGATATGTGCTGGGATTTTTGCTCAGCGGACTTCTCTATTGGAGTTTAGAGCGGCTGCTCGGTGAGAAAATCTGGGTGCGTGCTCTCTCCATGGTTTTGGGAATGGTTACCTACTACGTATTTGGGACTATTTGGTTTATGGTGGTGTATACCCAAAACACGGGAGCTATCGGTCTCAGCGCAGTGTTGGGCTGGTGTGTATTCCCATTTCTGCTGCCGGATAGCATAAAGTTGGTGTTGGCACTCATACTTAGTGACAGGCTGAAAAAAATCGTGAAAAAAAGTGGCTGGGAGTAAGCGCATCTGTGCGGGCTACTTCCGATAATCCAGATATTCCAGAAAACGCTTTACCGCAAGGGAAGCGTTTTTTTTGCTGCGCAAAATCAGCGCAAGGTCACGGTAGGCGGGCTCTTCCAAAGGCTTTGTGATGATGTTGTAGGGGGAACGCTTTAAAATCAGGCTGGGCAGAATGCTGATTCCCAGCCCACTTTCAACCATTGCCATGATAGCGTAGTCATCGAAAGTAGAACAGCGAATCTTGGGCGTTAACTGATGATAGCGAAAAATCTGTTCGGCGTCCACACGCTTTCCGGTTTTCGGGAGAATAAAGGGGTCGTCGCACAGCGCCTTTAGAGGAAATTTTTTGCAGTGTTCAAGGGGGTGACTTTTGGGAAGTGCCACCAGCAGTTCGTCCATTTCAAGATGAATGGTTTCCAGCGGGGATCGGATGGGGAGAGGCAGAAAGCCGCAATCCGCTTTGCCGCTGACGACCCAAGCTTCGATTTCTTCGTAGTCACCCATGAGCAGTTCATAGTCAATGCCGGGATAGTCCGCTTGAAAATGTTTGATGATGTTAGGAATCCAGTGAGTAGCAATACTGGAGAAGGTAGCAATTCGGATTAGTCCTGTGTGAAGACCGGAAAGCTCGTCTACCTGTTCTGTAAGGGCATCGTATTCTCTGCATAAAGACTGAATAAACGGAAGCAGCTTTTCGCCCTGAGAGGTCAAGAAGACGCCAGCTTTACCGCGCTCTAGAAGCGTTAGATTCCATTCTTTTTCTATGTCGGAAATCATGCGGCTGATTCCTGACTGGGAATAGTTCAAAAGTTCAGCGGCTTTGGTAAAGCTGCCATATTCCACAGTCTTGAGAAAGGCTTGGTATTTCTGTAAATTGGATTCCATCGTTTTCACTCCTATATATCTGATTTTGTAATGTAAAACATGAAAGAAATTCGCTTTTGTGATTTATACTTTTATGATACAGTATGAGAGAGAAAAATACAAGACAGATAAAAAAGAAAGTGAAAAGAAGGAAGGAATTTGTAATGCAGGAGAATTTATCTGTGCAGAGAGAACCGCAGCTGACAAAACCACAGATGAAAATTGTGGAAAATAGAAAGCCCCGGGTGAAAAATGCGTTTAGTCTGGAAACATTAGTATTTTTAGGAATCTTTGGCGTGATATTTGGGTACCTTGGAATTACCATGGGAACTGTCAATATGATGAATACGCTGATGAATACAGCCTATGACCTCTTACTGAACACGGTATTTTATATTATGGCAATCGCCGTACTTGCTGGTGCGGCTGCTGGATTATTAACGGAATTCGGCGTTGTAGCAGCGATTAATAAAATTTTGTCACCTTTAATGAAGCCTCTTTACGGGCTTCCAGGAGCAAGCATAGTAGGCGTAGTTACTACTTATTTGTCCGATAATCCAGCAATTTTATCGCTGGCAGAGGACGATAATTTCAGAAGATATTTCAAAAAATATCAGCTTCCGGCATTGACTAACATTGGGACGGCCTTTGGTATGGGCATGATTATTACTACCTTTATGATTGGGATTAAGGCACCGGCAGGCGAAAGCTTTGTGGTGGCGGCTCTGATTGGTAATCTGGGTGCAGTCATTGGCAGTATTGTCAGTGCAAGATTAATGCTTCGCCATACAAAGAAAATTTACGGAACAGAAGCGGAAGTCGATGTAAAATCCGGCTGCAGCCAGATTTCCCTTGACGAAAGAATGATTCGCGAAGGCGGTCTGGGTGAACGTTTCATGGGCGCTATGCTGGAAGGCGGAAAAAATGGCGTATCTATGGGATTTGCCATTATTCCTGGCGTGCTTATCATCTGTACTATCGTGATGATGCTGACTGGCGGACCTTCTGCTGATGGAACTTTTACTGGTGCAGCTTATGAAGGCGTTGGATTTTTGCCGTGGCTTGCGGAAAAAGTGGAATTTATTCTGACCCCATTGTTTGGCTTTACTGCGGCAGAAGGGATTTCTGTGCCAATTACGGCGCTGGGCGCTGCGGGTGCTGCCATTGGACTGGTGCCGAATTTAGTAGCAGATGGTCTGGCTTCTGGTAATGATATCGCAGTTTTTACAGCGATGTGCATGTGTTGGAGTGGTTATCTGAGTACGCACGTTGCGATGATGGATTCTTTGAGATTCAGAGAATTGACAGGAAAGGCAATTCTCTGCCATACAATCGGCGGTCTGATTGCTGGTGTCAGCGCACACTTATTATATATGCTTATTGGATAAAGCTTTCTTAAATTATATCGTAAAATGCGGATGCTGCATGATTAGGCATCCGTATTTTATTTCACTAATTCTGACGGGGTGTAGCGGAAGGCGCGCCATAATTGGCGTCCGCAAAGAAGGGGAAAAGATAGAAAAGAAGTGATAACAAGAGTTGATTTTCATATAGGGAAGCGTATATAATAGAACCATGATTTTACTTAATGCAGAACATATTAAAAAGAGTTATACAGAAAAGCCGCTGCTGATGGATGTGAACCTTTCCATCGATCAGGAGGATAAAATTGGACTAATCGGCGTCAACGGAAGCGGAAAATCTACTTTGCTGAAGATTCTTGCGGGTGCAGTCGATGAGGAAGGCGGCACCATCACAAAATCCAGAGAGCTTCGCAGCGCATATCTGGCGCAGAATCCGCCCTACGACCCAGGGCTGTCTGTGATGGAACAGGCATCGCGGTATCTTTTGGAAACTGGCAGTCAAGTTGAGCAGTATCAGTACCAGTCCATGCTGACAAAGCTTGGCATTACCGACTTTGAACAGAAGATGGGGCAGCTTTCCGGCGGACAGAGGAAACGGGTTGCCATGGCAGCAGTTTTGACGGCGGACAGCAATTTGTTAATCCTGGATGAGCCGACCAACCATATGGACAGCGATGTCATTATTTGGCTGGAAGAATATTTGCTTCGCTACAAAGGTGCGATATTCATGATTACCCATGATAGGTATTTTTTAGATCGAGTGGCTAACCGAATTGTGGAAATCGACGGCGGAAAGCTTTACAGCTATGATGGCAATTACGATTACTATTTGGAGACCCAGGCTGCCAGAAAGGAGATGGAACTGGCATCGGAGAGAAAGCGGCAGGCCATTTATCGCAAGGAACTTGCTTGGATTCGTAGAGGTGCTAAGGCTCGTACTACAAAGGCAAAGGGCAGAATTGAGAGGTTCCATCAGCTGGAAGAAAGTAAATTGGTAATAGGCGATGCCGCGCTGGAAATGACTGCCGCATCCAGCAGACTGGGTAAGAAGATTATTGAGATTGAACATCTCAGCAAAGCCTACGGCGATCTGCGGCTGATTGATGATTTTAGCTATATCCTTTTGCGAAATGACAGAGTCGGTATCATCGGACCTAACGGCTGTGGAAAGTCAACCCTACTCGGTATGCTTATGGGGCAAATCGCCAGTGACAGTGGTAAAGTGGAAAAAGGTGATACCGTAAAAATCGGCTATTTCTCGCAAGAAAATCAGGCTCTCGATGAGGATGCTAGAGTGATTCGTTATATTTCTGATATTGCAGGCACTGTGCAGACCAGCGAAGGGAGTTTCTCAGCTTCCCAAATGCTGGAGCGCTTTCTGTTTCCGCCCCATATGCACTCTGTCAAAATCGGACATCTTTCCGGTGGTGAGAAGCGAAGACTGTACCTGCTCAGTATTTTGATGACAGCACCAAATGTACTGATTTTGGACGAACCGACCAATGACCTGGATATCGAAACCCTGACGGTGTTGGAGGACTATTTGGACGATTTTAATGGTGCGGTCATCGCCGTATCCCATGACCGATATTTTCTGGATAGAGTGACCCGAAAGACCTTTGCATTTTTACCGGGTGGTGAGATACGCCAGTACAATGGAGGGTTTACAGACTATGAGGCAAAGCACAGTTTAGAGCTTTTGGAACAGCAGACAATAGCAAAACAGGAAAAGGCACCAGAGCCTAAGCGGCGAGAAACAAAGCCGCAGAAACCCCGTTTCACATATAATGAACAGAAAGAGTTTGAGACGATTGATGCGGATATTGAGGCGCTGGAAAGCCGGCTGGCAGAAGCGGAAGCAGAGATGAGCCGACATGCCACGGATTTTTCAAAGCTGGCAGAGCTGCAGATGGAGAAGGAAGAACTTGAAACACAGCTGCTTGAAAAGATAGAGCGGTGGACGTATCTGAACGAGTTAGCAGAGGAAATTGCCAATTACAAGAAATAAGAAGAGTGAGGAGAGAGTTATGGCAGATATTAAATATGAAATCATAGAGGAAATCGGCGTGTTATCAGAAGGTGCAAGAGGTTGGCGCAAGGAGCTGAATTTGGTCAGCTGGAACGGTGCTGCACCGAAGTATGATCTGCGAGACTGGGCGCCTGCGCATGAGAAAATGGGAAAAGGCGTTACCTTAACAAAAGATGAGGCAAAAGCGCTGGCAGCCTTGCTTGGCGAGATACAGTAGGAGGCGAGAAATGGAAAAACTGTTATTCATAGACGCATGTGTCAGGGATGAAAGGTCCAGAACTAAGATTTTGTGCGACGTTTATCTGGAAGAATTTCTGAAAAAAAATCCGGAGACTGAGGTTGAAACGGTAGTCCTCAGAAACGGCAGCGTGCAGCCTCACACTATGGAGAAATTGGATATTCGGGACGACCTGGTTCGCAAAAAAGACTTCACGCATCAGATGTTCAGCCTGGCGAAACAGTTTAAGGAAGCGGACTATATCGTAATCGGCACACCTTATTGGGATTTGTCCTTCGCAGCAATTCTTAAAGTCTACATCGAAAATATTATGGTAGCAGACTTGACCTTTAAAGCTACTAATACAGGATTTATCGGACTGTGCAATGGAAAAAAGCTGACATATATTACGACAGCGGGCGGCTTCATTGGAGAAAAAAATTATGGTTACGATTATATGTGTGGAGCAGCCGATATGCTTGGCATTCCTGAAACAGAATGCATCAAAGCAGAAGCGCTGGATATCGAAGGATTTGATGCAGAGAAGATTGTGGCGAAAGCCGTCGAGGAAATTCGCTGCAAATTCAAATAGACTAGGTATGCTTGGGAAATACAAACAAAGAAAAGAAAAAATGTTTGTAGAATATAAACAAAAACTGTTGACATTCTGCTGGCCAAAAGGTAGAATAGTCATGAATTAAATTTCATATGAACCAAAGACTTTGACGGAGACAGTAGATTTACGCCAAAAAGGTAAGAGCGAGCCGGGGATGGTGAAAGCCCGGTACTGAATGTAGGCATAGATTGAATATCACTCCTGAGTTGCAGGGCTGAAAGACTAACCTGTGTTAATAAATGCGGCGGTTGAGTAAGTGCTGACGGGCCTTCCCCGTAATCGGAAGAACATATGATGGTATGTTGTAGCAGGTGGTTAAGCGAAGATTTTATATCTCCGTCCTGATACAGGACGGAGTTTTTTTATAACATAGGAAATATTGGGTCTTCGATATTTCCGTATGTTTCAAGAAAAGCACCTTGCGAAGCGTCGCCTCATAGCGAGCGACATTGACAAATTTCGCGAAATAGGACATTTTTGTCAACAGGCTGCAGCAAAGCAAGTGATCTGGAACAGATCTTTAATTAATAGGAGGAAAACGAATGCAAAAGAATAACGATACGGTAGAGATCAGATGGCACGGCAGAGGCGGTCAGGGCGCCAAAACAGCATGTTTGCTATTAGCCGATGTAGCGTTTAGCTCCGGAAAACAAGTACAGGGATTTCCTGAATACGGTCCGGAGAGAATGGGCGCGCCAATTACGGCTTATAATCGGATTTCTGATCATGAGAATAAAGTTCACTCTAATATTTATAACCCTAATTATGTGGTTGTGGTAGATGAAACCCTGCTGCATACTGTAGATGTGACAGCGGGACTTTCTGAAGATGGCGCGATTATCATTAACAGCAGCAAGGAGCCTTCAGGACTGAGACCGCTGCTACGCGGCTATCGGGGAAAGGTGTGCACAGTAGATGCAGAGAAAATTTCTGTTGCTACACTGGGAAAGAACTTTCCAAATACACCGATGCTTGCTGCTGTAGTAAAGGTCAGCAATGTCGTTGACAATGAGAAATTTCTGCAGGATATGGAAACTTCCTTCAGCCATAAATTTGCGAACAAGCCCGGCGTGATTGCAGGCAATATGGAAGCGCTGAAGATGTCCATGAACGAAGTAAAAGTAGGTTAAGTTAAAAGGTAGGTTAAGTCGAGATGAAATTAGCAAAGAATATCAACGAGCAAAGTGCGTGGCAGGAGCTGACCACAGGGGCAGAGATCTATGAACCGGGCACTTCCAGATTAGTAAATACCGGAGAATGGAGAGTATTAACCCCTTTCTTCGATGCAGAAAAATGTAAGCACTGTATGCTGTGCGTGCCGTTTTGTCCAGATGTTTCGATACCGGTGAAAGACGGAAGAAGAGAGGATACAGACCTTTATCACTGCAAAGGCTGCGGCGTCTGTGCAAAAGTATGTCCCTTTGGGGCAATCACTATGGGAAAGGAGGAAAAGTAAATGGCAGTAAAAGACAGAATGAGCGGCAACGAAGCAGTTGCAGTGGCGATGAGACAGATTAACCCCGATGTGATGGGGGCGTTTCCGATTACACCATCTACAGAAATTCCACAGTATTTTTCCAAGTATATCGCTGACGGTCTGGTAGACACAGAGTTTGTAGCAGTAGAATCTGAACATTCCGCAATGTCCACCTGTATCGGAGCTTCCGCAGCAGGTGCAAGAGCAATTACGGCAACCTCTTCCGCAGGTCTTGCCTTGATGTGGGAACTGCTTTATGTAGCGTCTTCCTCCAGACTGCCGATTACCATGGCAGTGGTAAACCGTGCGCTGACCGGTCCTATTAATATCAATAACGACCACTCCGACTCCATGGGCTGCAGAGATGCAGGCTGGATTCAGATTTATGCAGAAAATAATCAGGAAGTTTACGATAACTATATTCAGGCAATGCCGATTGCAGAAAGCTGCCGCCTGCCGATTATGATCTGTCAGGACGGCTTTATTACGAGCCATGCTGTTGAAAATATCGAGCTTCTCGATGATGCAGATGTAAAAGCTTTCGTTGGAGAATACGAACCGGAAAACTATCTTTTAAAGGCTGAAAATCCTCTTGCGGTAGGTCCTTATGGCGTTTCTCCATACTATATGGAAATTAAAAAAGCGCAGGCTGAAGCAATGAAAGACGCCAAGACAAGAATCTTGGAAGTTGCAAAGGAATACGAGAAAGTTTCCGGCAGAAAATACGGGTTCTTTGAAGAGTACTATATGGATGACGCAGAAGCGGCGGTAGTAGTAATCGGCTCCTCCGCAGGAACTGGAAAAGCTGCGGTGGACATGCTTCGTGCAGAAGGCAAAAAGGTTGGTCTCATTAAGCTGAGAGTGTTCAGACCATTCCCAATGGAGGAACTGGCAGCAGCCCTTTCCAAAGTAAAAGCTGTAGCGGTAATGGATAAGAGCGAAGGTTTCTCTGCTTGCGGCGGTCCTATTTTTGCAGAGACGCGAAGTGCTTTATACGATCTTGCCAAAAGACCGATGGCAGTCAATTACGTATATGGTCTTGGTGGCAGAGATGTAACCATTTCCACTTACGAAGAAATTTACGACGCCCTCTTTAAAATGATAGAAACAGGTCAGGTCGGCCAGGTTTACAGACATATCGGCGTTAGAGATTTGGAGGATAGATAGACATGGCTTACAGTTTAAAGACAGAATTAGAAAAGAAAAATAGATTTGTACCAGGACACAGACTCTGTGCTGGCTGCGGTGCGGGCGTTGCCGTAAACGGCGTGCTTCGTGCCCTTGACGAAGGAGATAAAGCAGTAGTATCCAATGCGACAAGCTGTTTGGAAGTTTCCACTTTTATGTATCCATATACAGCTTATGAGGACAGCTATATTCACAGTGCTTTTGAAAATGCAGCAGCCATGACCGGCGGCGTAGAGACGGCTTATCATGTGCTGAAGAAGAGAGGTAAAATTAAGGACAACTATAAGTTTATCTGCTTTGGCGGAGACGGCGGTACTTATGATATCGGTTTTCAGTCTCTATCGGGGGCGATGGAACGTGGACACGATATGGTCTATGTATGCTATGACAACGAAGCGTATATGAATACGGGGATTCAGCGTTCATCTGCAACACCTCGTTTTGCAGATGCGACGACTACACCGGTAGGAAGCAAGTCCTATGGAAAAGTACAGAACAAGAAGAATTTGACAGAAATCATCGCTGCGCACAACGTGCCTTATGCAGCGCAGACTACTTTCCTTGGAGATTTTAGAGACCTGCATAACAAAGCACACAAGGCGATTTACACTGAAGGACCGTGTTTCCTCAACATACTTTCTCCTTGTCCCAGAGGCTGGAGATACGAGATGGAAGATCTTGCGGAAATCTGTAAACTGGCTGTGGATACTTGCGTTTGGCCGCTTTATGAGATTGAGCAGGGCGTATGGAAGCTGACTTATGAGCCTGCAAAGAAACTGCCGGTGGAACGTTTCCTCGAAAAGCAGGGCAGATTTAAGCACATGTTTGCAAAGGGCAATGAGTGGATGATTGAAGATGCGCAGAATTATGTGGACGAACAGTGGGAAAAACTGAAAGAAAAATGCCAGCGATAAAATCGTTTTAAAAATGACCAGCTCCTATCACGGCGATAGGAGCTGGTCATTTTATATATAAGAAAACCACGCGTTGGATGCGTGGCGGGTGTTTATTTAGGGGCTGTGCTGTGAGTTTTTTACCTTTTTCAAAACATGTGTTAGGAACGAAAATTTTCTTTGGTGCAGTTTTCAAGGATAAGATTATATGATATACTTTTACTTAGAATTTTGCATGAAGGGAGTGAAAATGATGAAACTGGCTATTGCAGCAGCTCCATGCAAGGCTTAAGGGTGAACTTGTATGGAGTGAACGGAGATTCGCCCAAGGGCTTTGCAGTCTATTTGGAAATTATCTAAATAAAAAGGAGCAAAGTCTTATGAACAATTTAAAAATGATATGTAAGGAACTTCACAGTTTCCTAATTTTGTGGTCTACTCAGTCCTTGTCGCTGCTGGGCAGTTCGATGACCAGTTTTGCGCTGATTTTGTGGACATATGAGGAGAAGGGATCTGCTTTGACGACGGCGCTTTTGGCAGTATGCTCGTATGCGCCTTATGTTGCGATGAGCATTTTTGCAGGCGCCCTCAGCGATAAGTGGAACAAAAAGCTGACATTGCTGGTAAGCGACAGCTTTGCAGCGGTCTGCACATTCGTGGTGCTTGTGCTTTTAAAAACGGGGCAGCTGGAAATCTGGCACCTTTATGCGCTAAACGCATTGAACGGTCTCATGGGGACGGTGCAGCAGCCGGCAGTAGATGTGACGGTGACTTTGATTGTGCCGAAGAAGCATTACCAACGGGTGTCAGGCTTGCGGTCGCTGTCCAGCTCTGTGGTAAATATTTTGACTCCAATAGCAGCAACGACACTATACGCAGTGTTTGGTCTATCCGCGGTGGTTTACTTTGACCTGGCAACTTTTCTATGCGCCTTTGTAACGCTGTGCCTATGGATAAAAATTCCTGAGGGCAAGTGTGCAGGAGAAGGCAAGGAGCCTCTGGTACAGTCTGCAAAGGCAGGACTTTCCTATTTGTGGAGCAATAGAGGGATTCTCGACCTAATGTTGTTTCTGGCGGCAATTAATCTGACGGCATCTATGTACAATGCAGCTTTTCCGGCAATGCTGCTGTCAAGAGCAGGCGGAGGAGAAACCGCTCTTGCGGCAGTCAATACGGCAACGGGGCTTGCTATGTTGGCAGGCAGTATTGCAGCTTCGCTGCTGCCGGAGCCGAAAAGCCGAATCCGTGTTATCTGTAATACGCTTCTATTAGCTATGAGTACGGAGAATTTTATCTTAGCCTTAGGTACTTCGATACCGGTGTGGTGTATCGGCGGAGTGCTGGGATGGATCTGGATTCCGATTATGAACGCCAATATGGATGTAGTTATGCGCAGCCATATCCCTGTTGAAATGCAGGGCAGAGTGTATGCGGCAAGAAATACGCTGCAGTTTTTCACCATTCCTATCGGTTATCTTTTAGGTGGTCTGCTGGTTGACAGGGTCTTTGAGCCGTTTATGGCAGTACAGTCTTCTGCCGGTACTGCCAGCCTGTGGTGCAGTCTGTTCGGCAGTGGAAAAGGCGCTGGTGCAGCGCTATTCTTCTTCGTGATTGGCATTTTGGGTGTGGTTACCTGTTTGATGTTTCGCAGGGATAAGCACATATGGAAACTGGAGGAGTGATAGGTTATATATAAAAAAGCAGGGTCGCTGAGCGGCCCTGTTTTAATGTGCGTTTGAAATTGAGTTAGAATCCACCGTTTGCATACGCGCGGGCGATAAAGTAGGAAGGCTCGTAATAGGCGCCGGTTGTGTAGTCGTCCAGTATATCACATATGGGCGCGTTATAG
This sequence comes from Anaerotruncus sp. 80, assembly GCF_009936115.1. Taxonomy (NCBI): domain Bacteria; kingdom Bacillati; phylum Bacillota; class Clostridia; order Eubacteriales; family Oscillospiraceae; genus Anaerotruncus; species Anaerotruncus sp. 80. The sequence goes on along the minus strand of NZ_QWES01000026.1, from coordinate 13,767 downwards.
ATGCGAAGCAGGGCGTCTATATAGGTTTCATCATTGGTGATCGTGTCGACGATAAGCCGCTGATAAACTTTTCCCATTTGCGTAGCTGTGGGCAGGTTTTCTGGCGCCAGGTCAGTGTTTATTTCCATAATGTCAAAATCCCCTTGGGTCAAATCATAATTTGCAATCCAGTCGTCTTCCACCTGTAATGGATTTTCACAATGCAGGACTGCGGCGCTTTGGATGAGGTGCAGCCACTGGTCTTTGCTGATAGTATTTACGATGTAACTGTTATGCCTGTGAAGCCGTCTGCTGATCCGTTCAATCATATAGCAGAGAAAATAAAGGTCATTTTCTGTTACTGGTTCATCTAAAAAATAAATCTTTTTCATAAAGAAACACTCCTGTTGAATTTTAGAGTAGGAAGAGATTTTTCTGTACAAAAGACAATCTGGTGTGTTGGATATTTGAATTTTGCAAGTGCCCAAAAGGCCTCTCTGGAAATGATACCGCGTGTAAAATCTTCTACATAATCCCAAATGGTGTCATCTGCCATAGGACCTTCTACTATATCGAAGTCATGTTCAATTCCGCGTCTGCAATTGACTACAAAATCAAGCCATGCTTCTGTTAATGCAGGAAAATGCAGCATGTGTAAATTTTTATCTTCTTCATAATCATATACATTGATGATATGCGTTGGCTGTTTTGTGAGCGCCCATCTTGCGGCTTGTTTTTCTAATTCAGTACAGTAGAATCCATAGCCGAAATCTTTGAAGTGTCCATGTATCAGGATACGAGGTGTTTCTACAATTGTATTACTTCCGTGGTATAAAAGCATGTTTGTTTACTCCTATTTTGGGGTTTTGGTAAAGAGTTTGATTCGATAAGAAAACCGAAACAAACTCTTTTTATTATCCATTTTAACATTTCAATCCACTGGAATTTCCAGACACGAAAATTCTAACATAGCCAAAATAGAAAATCAAGTTGCAAAATAATTTTCCATTTTAACGAAAATATGATTGCATATATTTACGTTAGAGAGTATAATAGAGAAAAAATAAAGCAACAAGGAGGTGAAAAAATGGCTAGAAAAAAAGATGTCCATTTAGCACATCTGGTGGAAAGAGATGGGAATTCTAGAGAGCAGTCTGTGCGCGAACATGCGCGCCAGACTGCTGCATATGCAGGGGAATGTCTGAAACATGCAGGGCTTGCCAACACAGGATTTCTTGCAGGATTATTACACGATATGGGAAAGTGTAGAGCAGCCTTTACAACGTATCTTGAAGAATCTGTAGCAGAGCAACATCCTGCCAAAATCAATCATACCTTTGCAGCGGTAAAGTTTATTATGGAAAAAGCAGAGCACTTAGAGAAAAAAGATACCCTTAGTACACTTGCCTGTGAAATACTGGCATCAGCAGTGGGGATGCATCATGGACTGTGGGATATTTACAAGCCGTTAGATCCTAGTGCCAAGGATGGACTGTCGCATCGGGTTGAAACGCCGGAAGAAGAAATAGGCTATTCGGAAGTGGTGCACAATTTTTTTCAAGAAGTTGCAGATGAGCAGGAAGTTGACGCCCTGTTTCTGAAATCAATAGAGGAATTAAGGCATGTGGTGCAGAAGATTTTGCAGATTAAGGATTTTCAGAGCGAAGGAAAGAAACTTTGCTGCGGATATCTCACCAGACTGATTTCCTCTGCGGTAATAGAAGGCGATCGCAGAGATACGGCGGAATTCAATGATGAGAAGAACGATGAGAAAACCAAAGAAAAGAATGGAGCACGATACCAGGGCAGCAAGGATTTCTGGCAGGAGCAGCTTACTGTTATGGAAGAAAAGATGCGGACAGAATTTAAGTATACGACAGCTATTTCCAAGGTGAGAGGTCAAATCTCGGAGCAGTGTAAAGCCTTTGCGAAACGGGAAGGTGGTATCTATAGATTGACTGTTGATACGGGAGGCGGCAAGACTTTATCGTCCTTGCGTTATAGCCTTGCCCATGCCATGGAATACGAAAAAGACAGGATTATATTCATCATTCCACTTCTCAGCGTGCTGGATCAGAACAGCCAGGATATTAAGGATTATTTGAAAGATCCTAATGCGGTGCTGGAACATCATTCTAATGTGGTGAATACGGAGGAAGATGAGGAAGCTTGCAGTCAACGCGAGCTTCTGACGGAAAGCTGGGACGCGCCGGTTATAGTCAGCACGATGGTACAGCTTCTGCATGTTTTATTTTCGGAGAAAACCAGCGCGATCAGGCGTATGCAATCCTTGTGCAACAGTGTCATTGTGATTGACGAGATACAGATGCTTCCGCTGAAATTTATGCAGCTTTTTGCCGCACAGCTGGAATTTCTGGCTGCATGCTGCGGTACCACCATTGTACTTTGCTCTGCAACGCAGCCGGCATTTGATCGATTAAATTGGCCGGTGCATTTTGGCGAAAAAGCAGAGATGGTGCGTCTGGATCAAGAAACGAACAAAGTGTTTAAACGGGTAAACATTGTGGATCGGACAACTCCGGAGGGGATGTCTTTGGAAGAGCTAGCGGATTTTGCGCAGGAGCAGATACTGCAAAAGGATTCGTTGCTTGTCATATGCAATACAAAGAATACGGCGAAAGAACTTTATCGTAAACTGGAACAGTGCAAAGAAAACGACTGGGAACTGTATTACCTTTCGACAGCGTTATGTGGAAAACATAGAGAACAGGTGCTTGCTGCCATTGGGAAAACGCCGGGACTCCGTGAAGACCGAAAAGTGATCTGTATTTCAACGCAGATGGTGGAATGCGGGATCGATTTTTCGTTCCAGTGTGTCATCCGGGTTCTTGCCGGGATTGAGAATATTGTGCAGGCAGCAGGTCGGTGTAACCGAGGCAACGAGTGGAACCACATCTGTGATATGTTTATCGTGAATTTGCAGGAAGAAAGCTTGCGATTTCTGCGGGAGATTAAAGAGGTACAGGACTGCTGCAGACAGATTCTGAATCTGCAAAGAGGTAAAGTTGATTTGTTGTCCAAAGATACAATCTCTGCATATTATAAAGCTCTTATGGATTCTACATATTTTAAAAAGCAAATTACCTACCCTGTAAAGACATCCGACCTCGATTTTTCGATATTGGAGTTGCTCAGTGTGAATCGGTGCAATGAAGATCGGAAACGCATTTTACGGCAGGCTTTTTTAACAGCAGGCAAGAACTGTGAGGTATTTGATACAAAAAAGACAGATGTGATTGTGGAATTTGACGATGATGCGAAAAAAGCGATTGACAATCTGACGTCAAAACACGGCTTCAGCAATGGCGTAATCAGAGACTTATCTTTTGTAAAACAACAACTGGCGGAGCTGCGCCCCTATACAGTCAGTCTGTTTGATTGGGAACTTGCCAAATTACGAGAAGATCAAAAGATTGACGAAAATCGGGTTCCCGGTGTTATCTTCCTTGACTCAGCAGCCTACGACAGTAGGGAAGGCGTCAGGATCGATCAATATGAAAAAAAGGGAGACTTTTTAAACGCTTAAAGAATGGAGGGATTACATGCAGTATAAAAACATCGTAGAATTTGAAGTTTCCGGTGATTATGCACTTTTCTCAGATCCGATCAATCGGGTCGGCGGTGAAAAGTTTTCGTATCAGGTGCCGACTTATGAGGCTTTGAAGGGCATCTTACATAGTATTTACTGGAAACCGACACTGACCTGGATTGTTGACGCGGTCAGGGTGATGGAACCGATTCAGACAGAATCCAAGGGAATTCGTCCCATCAAGTATACCAGCAGCAAAAATGATTTGTCTTTTTATACGTATTTAAAAGGCTGTCGATATCAGGTTAGAGCACATTTTGTCTGGAATGAAAACAGACCGGAGCTTGCAGAAGATAGAAATGAACATAAACATTTTCAGATTGCGAAACGAATGATTGAACGCGGAGGACGGCGGGATATCTTTCTGGGCACGCGAGAGTGCCAGGGGTATGTGAAGCCTTGTGTTTTCGGCGAGGGAGACGGTGCATACGATCATACGCCGGAATTGGATTTTGGCATGATGTATCATGGCATCACCTATGCGGATGAGGCTTACTCTGAGGAAACGAAAAACAAAATGACAGTGCGGCTTTGGAGGTGCGTGATGCATAACGGGGTGATTACCTTTGATCGTCCGCAGGCATGTATCCATCGTCCGGTACGCGAAATGGAAGTCAAACCGTTTGGCGCTGTCTATGGGAATTTTGAAACAGTTGATAAAACAGGAGGTGATATTTTTGACCTGGATGAAAATGGCATGTGATACCTATGATCAAAATCCCGGAATGGTCGCTAATTTTCAAAGTGACGTGTATCTTTGTCCTATTGCGCATATGGAATCCAGCGCGCAAATTGAAGTCAGTCTGGATTTACAGGGCAATCTAACCGGTGCTCGTTCGATCGAAGACAAAGAGGCTGCTGCCTGTATTATTCCTGTGACTGAAGAATCAGCAAGCCGTTCCAGCGGTGATGCGCCTCACCCCCTTTGTGATAATCTGACCTATGTAGCGGGAGATTATGCCGGGTATGCGAGGTCAGAAAAGGAAGCGAAAACTGCAAAAGGACGGTTTGCAAAGTATATAGAAGGGCTGGCAGCATGGAAAGATTCTAATTACAGTAATGCAACAATAGAAGCAGTGTATGCGTATCTGTCTAAAGAACAGCTTATGGCAGATTTGATCCAGGCTGCAGTGGTGAAACTTGACGGAGAAGGAAAGCTAACAACAAACAAAATTGGCGGAAATACTTATGATAAGTGTATCGTCAGGTTTCAGATCGACGTGCTTTCCGGTGAAAAAAATTGCTGGCAGAATTTACAGGTAATAGAGGATTATCAGCATTACTATCTGGAGAAAAAAGCACAGGAGGCAAGAGAGGATATTTGTTATCTGACGGGAGAAACAGGTGTGATTTCTGCGAATCATCCGAAAGGCATACTGGCAGCCAGTTATGGCGCGAAGTTGATTTCTGCCAATGATGATAAAGATTTTACCTATCGGGGGAGATTTTATACGGGAGAAGAGGCGTATGCTGTCAGTTATGAAGCATCCCAAAAAGCGCATAATGCATTGCGCTGGCTGGCGAAACAGCAGGGGTTCTATGTTGGTAAAACGGATAAACGCTTTTATCTATGTTGGAATCCTGCGGGAAAGCATGTGCCGCAGGTTGGAGAGAATCTGTTTGGCTCGTCCTCTGATGAGGGTATTTTTTCGAAACCAACCACAATGCCGGAGTATAAGACGCAGCTGAAAAAGTGCATCAACGGGCATAAGAATCAATTTAAGACTTCAGATGATATTGCAATTATGGCGATGGAAGCGGCGACCACGGGACGGCTTTCTATTGTGTATTATCATGCAATGAAGGCGCCGGAGTTCTTCGCAAGAATTGAAAACTGGTATCAAGACTGCTGTTGGACGTTTCCCGTATTTGATGCGGATCGAAAACGGAAGCTTGTTGTAAAAACACCGGAAATTATACAAATCGTAAACAACGCATTTGGTGTGGAACGAGAAAACCAGCAGGGAAAATCGATGCTGTATGTCAATGACAAACTGATGATTATGCAGTATCAAAGATTGTTTCACTGTATCGTGGATGGAAAAATACTGCCGCGAGATTTTGTGGATGGGATTTTCAGACAGTGCAATAAACCGCTGTCGTTCTCAAAGAGAAACAGAGAATACATATTGTCCACAGCTTGCGCATTGATTCGAAAATATTGGAAACAGACGTATGGAAAGGAGATTGAAATGGCGCTGGATAGAAAAGAGCAAAATAGAGATTATTGTTATGGACGGCTGCTGGCGGTATATGAGAAGATAGAGCGCAGTACCTATGGGAAGGATGAAAACAGAGAACCGAATGCGATTAGGATGCAAAGTATGTATGTGCAGCGTCCAGCATCGACTTTGGCTTTACTAGAACAAAAATCGATTCCATATTTAGAGAGCTTACCGCCGCAGAAGAGGGAATTTTATCGACAGGAAATTGGCGAAATTCTAAATCTAATAGGAATTGATAAAGAAAATAAAGCGTTGGGCTATCTCTATCTTACCGGATATTATGCTGAACGGGAAGACCTAAGATGGAAGAATAAAGCGAAAAGTGAGGAAAAAGAGGAGGAAACCAAATGAGTATTTTACAGAACAAGATTGATTTTATTGCGCTGGCAGCAGTAACAGACGCCAATCCAAACGGCAACCCACTGGATGGAAATCGCCCAAGAACTACTTATGATGGGAGAGGCGAGATTTCAGACGTATGCATTAAAAGAAAACTGCGTAACCGTTTGCAGGATAATGGAGAAAAGATTTTTGTGCAGTCTGAAGAACGTTGTGATGACGGAGAAAAGAGTCTCAGTGATCGGGTCAAAACCAATCTCCCGACAGGACTTTCCTCGGAGGAATTCGCAAAACAAGCCTGTGAACTTTGGTATGATGTGAGAGCGTTTGGACAGGTGTTCGCTTTTAAAGGAGCAGCGCCGAAGGAAGGCGTTTCCGTGGGTGTACGGGGGCCGGTATCGATTCATCAGGCAAAGAGTATATCTTCCGTAGAAGTGATCAGCCAGCAGATTACAAAGAGTGTAAACAGTGAGCCTGGCAACAAAAAAGGGTCTGATACCATGGGAATGAAGCATCGGATTGGATTCGGTCTTTATGAGATCAAGGGTTCAATCAATGTACAACTGGCGGAGAAAACAGGCTTTACGGAGGAAGACGCAGAGGCGCTGAAAGAAGCGCTGCGCACACTCTTTGTCAATGACGCATCTTCGGCACGTCCAGATGGAAGCATGGAAATTGTTAAGCTATTTTGGTGGAGACATAACAATAAGATTGGACAGTATTCTTCTGCTAAGGTGCATGATTCTCTGCAGATTCAGCAGAAAGAACCAGAAAAATTGGCAACCTGTTTGGACGATTATGATATTACTCTGCTACCTTTAGAAGATTTGGAGCCTGAAATCATAGAGGGCATATAAAATGGCTATGTATACGGAGGAAGAATACATCCAGCTTTCGGGCATTCAGCACTTTGCCTTTTGTCGCAGGCAGTGGGCGCTCATTCATGTAGAACAGCAGTGGGCGGAAAACTATCAGACTACAGCAGGGATTTTGATGCATAAGAAGGCACATGATGAGTCGTCTGTAGAAAAGCGTGGAGATTTAATCATCATGCGAGGTCTTCGCATTGCCTCACGGCGGCTGGGGCTTTCCGGGCAGTGTGATGTAGTGGAGTTTCACAGAGCGTGTGGTGGCATAACATTGTCCAATTATGACGGAACGTGGGATGTTGTACCGGTGGAATACAAGCGAGGAACAGAAAAAGATGGATGCGAAGATGCAGTACAGCTTTGTGCCCAGGCAATATGTCTGGAGGAGATGTTTCTCACGGATATTCCCAAAGGGTATCTGTTTTATGGCGAAAATAAGCGCCGGACGGAAGTTATTTTTGATATGACACTTCGAGGACAAGTTGAGAAGCTATGCGAGGAAATGCATACACTTTACAAGAAGGGAAACACGCCCAAAGTGAAAACTAGTAAAAAATGTCGCAGCTGTTCGTTAAAGGATCTTTGTTTGCCAAAATTAAACAAGAAACTTAATGTGGAACGGTATATTGCAGATAGACTGGGAGAAGGAGGTGCATTGTAGTGAAGAAGCTGCTCAATACATTATATGTACTTTCTGAGGATGTGTATCTGGCACTGGACGGAGAAAATGTAGTAATCCTTCGTGATGAGGAAACTGCCGGAAGATTTCCGCTTCATACGCTGGAGCAGATTGTCAGTTTCTCGTATAAAGGTGCTTCACCAGCGCTGATGGGTGCTTGTGCACGGAAAGAAATTGGGCTGAGTTTTTTCTCGCCGCAAGGCAGATTCTTGGCTCGCACTTCAGGGATACCATATGGAAATGTGCTGCTACGAAAAGAGCAATATCGAATTTCGGATGATGTAGATAGAAGTTTGTCATACGCAAAGGCAATGATTTTGGGAAAAGTTTTTAACTGCAGGTGGAGCTTGGAGCGGACTGTCAGAGATCACGGTTTGCGTGTTGATATTGAGCGTATCAAAGAAATTTCTGGACAGCTCCATCAAGGGCTTTCCGGGATTCGCACATGTGATACGCTGGATTCCTTACGTGGCATTGAAGGTGAGCTGGCATCTCGATATTTTGCAGTTTTTGATGATTTGATTATCAATCAGAAGGAAGATTTTCAGTTTTGCGGTCGCAATCGCCGACCGCCGCTGGATAAAGTGAATGCGCTGCTTTCCTTTGCATACACTTTGCTTGGAAATGATTGTGCAGGTGCACTGGAGGGCGTTGGACTGGATGCTTATGTAGGATTTTTGCACAGTGATAGACCTGGTAGAAAGTCTTTGGCACTGGATATGATGGAAGAACTGCGTGGGATTATGGCGGACCGCTTTGTGCTTTCTTTAATCAATCGAAAGATTATGAAAGCAGTGCATTTTGAGACGCAAGCAGATGGGGCGGTATTGCTCAATGAAGACGGAAGAAAACAGTTCTTGTCGGCATGGCAACAACGTAAGAAAGAGATGATTACCCATCCATTTCTTGAGGAAAAGCTTTGCTGGGGGCTGGTGCCTCATATACAGGCAATGCTGTTAGCGCGGACTATTCGTGGAGACCTGGAAGGCTACCCGCCATTTTTATGGAAGTAGGAGGTTTCAGATGCTAGTATTAATTACATACGATGTGTCAACGCAGGACAAAGCTGGAAAGACCAGGCTTCGAAAGGTCGCAAGGGAATGTGTCAATTATGGTCAGCGTGTACAAAATTCGGTATTTGAATGTATAGTGGACAGTTCGCAAATGCTGCTCTTAAAGGATAAACTTTTGTCTTTGATTGACGAAAAACAAGATAGTCTCAGGTTTTACTATTTGGGAAATAATTATCAAACAAAAGTAGAGCATTTCGGAGCCAAAGAAAGTTATGAAGCTGAAGGCGTTTTGATGGTTTAAGAAAGGTGCGAAAGGCAAGTGGACATAAAATCCTTGGGGCTTTCGCACCAGAATTATAGACAAAATAGTTACTTTTCTGGAAGTATATGTATTTATACTTTTGGAAATTATAAAGAATTTACAAATAAATGGTGATTCTATTGGGAAATTGGCGTTTATTTGCAGTCGCACCCCGTGAGGGGTGCGTGGATTGAAATAGTAACAAGGTTGTGGAATATGAATGTAACGGTCGTCGCACCCCGTGAGGGGTGCGTGGATTGAAATTTTTCCATGCGGAAAATGTTCTTTTCAGCCTTGTGTCGCACCCCGTGAGGGGTGCGTGGATTGAAATTATTCAGGACGACATGAATTCTGAAAAGAAAAAAGTCGCACCCCGTGAGGGGTGCGTGGATTGAAATGTTGTTTTACACCCATGCCGCAGACTATAGCCTGTCGCACCCCGTGAGGGGTGCGTGGATTGAAATGCGCCGGGGTTATCGTTACCGTAACCTTCTATGATCACTGGTACCAACTTGTGCCTATTTATAGTCACGAGTTGGTGGCTGTGAAAATACTAAAATATATAGAATTTCAGTTAGTTTCAATTTATATTCCTCTATATAAAATGGATGAGAGATTATTAATTTTTAATAATAGATTTTGACAATCATTCTTAAATGCTATGCATTCTTTTTTATTTGTGTTATGATAAATGCAAGTAAATGCGAGAGGTAGCGACATGAAATTATTTGTATATAGTATGAGAGACTTTGACGAAAAGCCTTTCTTTGACAAATTTTGTGAAAAGTATGATGTGGAGTATGGTTACACTGCAGAAGCGCCTTGCTTAGCAAATGCAGAGTTAGCAGCGGGTTATGATGCCGTGGATATTATTACAACTGTTATTGACAGAGAGTTAATTGATAAATTTTATCAGCTTGGAATAAAATGTATTTCGACTAGAACGATTGGATATGACCATATTGACTGGAAATATGCGAAAAAACTTGGTATGGGTATTACAAATGTAACCTATTCGCCATCCAGCGTGGCAGATTTTACTGTTATGTTGATTCTTATGGGGCTTCGTAAAATGAAGCATATCATGATGCGTGGGGATGTACAAGATTTTACACTTCGGGGAAAATTGGCGCGCGAACTACCAGGTTGCACTGTCGGCGTGATTGGAACTGGTCGGATAGGAGAAACGGTAATTCGTAATTTAACTGGATTTGGGTGTGAAATTTTAGCTTATGATCCTTATCAGAAAGAGTCTGTCAAAGCTTTGGGTGAGTATGTTGAACTTGAACAGCTGTTTTGTGAGTCAGATATTATTACACTTCACGTACCTGCAACAGATGAAAATTATCACCTGATTGATAATAATGCACTGCGCATGATGAAAAACGGAGTCGGGATTGTAAATTGTGCCAGAGGTGCTTTAATTGATAGTGATGCACTGATTGATGCGATCGAATCGGAAAAGGTTGGATTTGCGTGCCTAGATGTAGTCGAGCACGAAAGTGGTCTGTACTATTTTGACCGCATGGGTGAACCTCTGGGAAATCCGCGATTAGCAATCTTAAGGTCTTATGCCAATGTTATCGTTACATCCCATATGGCGTTTTACACGGATGAAGCAGTGGCGAATATGGCAGAGAACTCTATTTTAGGAGCAAAAAAATACTTTACAGGTGAAGAAAATCCTTTTGAGGTATAATTGCGACAGATAAAATACACTTGTCCTAAAAATATTTTGGAAAAGATGGAATTTTGTTGGTGCGAAAACGAAGTGAACATGACTTTCTGGGATGTTTCGCACCTGTAATTCAATGAAAAGAGGTGATCTTAAGAGGCTTTTGACAGTTTAGTAGTATGTAGAAATAGAAATAAAACAAAAGATTGATAAAAATTATAGAAATCTTTTACAATTTTGCAGTCGCGCCTCTTGCAGGCGCGTGGATTGAAATTTTTAATGATAGGGCGTTTGATATTTTCAACTCGTCGCGCCTCTTGCAGGCGCGTGGATTGAAATGCAAAAGCGAAATTGTAAAGATAAAAGAGAGATGTCGCGCCTCTTGCAGGCGCGTGGATTGAAATAATCTACGAGTTTACCGTATCTTGAAATGCTTGGTCGCGCCTCTTGCAGGCGCGTGGATTGAAATTATGCTTATTCATCTCTATATGAAGCAACACAAAGTCGCGCCTCTTGCAGGCGCGTGGATTGAAATTTCTGCGGAAAGCCTTAGCGGTCACCGTAATCGGTCGCGCCTCTTGCAGGCGCGTGGATTGAAATCGTTCTAAGGAGGTTGGATATGGAAATTGTATGTGGTCGCGCCTCTTGCAGGCGCGTGGATTGAAATCCCTTACACCGCTTACCCAACTGGTAATGTGTTTGGTCGCGCCTCTTGCAGGCGCGTGGATTGAAATTTCGCTTGCATTTATTATAGCCAGCATACCAGACGTCGCGCCTCTTGCAGGCGCGTGGATTGAAATTTGCTAAAGACAAAGCTTGGAAAAGTCGCATTAACGTCGCGCCTCTTGCAGGCGCGTGGATTGAAATTTTTCAACATAGGCTTGTCTATATCGACACCAAAGTCGCGCCTCTTGCAGGCGCGTGGATTGAAATCGCAATTCTTCCAATCCAAATTCGCAGGGTCAGGTCGCGCCTCTTGCAGGCGCGTGGATTGAAATATCTGGTAATGCGTGAAGTTTTTTTACGTAATCTGTCGCGCCTCTTATAGGCGCGTGGATTGAAACTGGCGTTGGAGCAGAAGCATAATTGGAGTGTATTTGTCGCGCCTCTTGTAGGCGCGTGGATTGAAACGTGGTTTGATTTTGCTGATGGTACGAATATGGGAAGTCGCGCCTCTTGTAGGCGCGTGGATTGAAATCGTGGACCGGGACAATTACCGGACGGTCTATGCATTCGTGTCCCCTTCGCGGGTGCGTGGATTGAAATCTTGTGACAAGGACAGAAACTTCTATAAATCCTGGGAAAAACGGAAATAATTTTGAAAATCCCCTATCACTACAGCAAACCTTACGGCAATCTTTTCCGGCAATTAGCATATCCGCTGCACTTTTCTCATATATTACACCAAATGAGAGAGGTGTTTTTATGATAAGGAAGAATCGAAAAAGAGCGTTATGCCTACTTTGTGCCCTTTGCCTTTGCGGAACTGGTGGAATTTTAGGTGTGAAATACTATTCTAACCCGCAGGAGCCTGTAGTGCTGGAAACAGTGTCTGATAGTTTGACGTCTGAGGGTGCCCCAACCGAAGAGCAAAAGAAAGCTAATTTGAATTTAGATGTAAAGGCAGCAGTACTCATTGATGCGGATACGGGCAAAGTCCTTTATCAGCAGGATGCTCACAAAGAGCTGCCACCAGCGTCAGTAACCAAAGTTATGACCATGCTTCTTGCAATGGAAGCAGTTGAAGATGGGAAAGTTAAATTGACCGACCCAGTAACAATTTCTGAGAGAGCAGCGTCTATGGGAGGCAGCCAGATGTATATGGAAGTTGGTGAAACCCATACACTGGAGGAACTTTTGGAGGGGATTGCCATTGTCAGTGCTAATGATGCCTGTGTGGCATTTAATTGGGAGAACATTTGGGAGAAAAAACTAAACACGAAAGACAATATATATAATGATTTATTAAAAAAATAGCTGAATCCGGCGAGGTTGTCAAGCCTGTACAACGGAATCAGTCAGAGCAAAATGACTTTTACAGGAAAACCATCGGAGTTAATTTCGTGAGCATTTTTCTCAATAGAAAAGAAGAGTAAAACAGACTATGTTTTGTCTATGAAGAAGCAGGTTGCATGACTTGCTTCTTTTTTTGCAGGTTAGAGAATTCCCGGACTTGCTCAGTCTTGAAATAGATGATAGATATCAATATCGGAAAGGAAAGGATGGAAAGAAAATGGAACAGAGAATGAGAAGACTCGCAGGAGGATGTGAGAGTGAACGTTTTATGCGAATGGAAACTGTGTGTATGCTTGCCCGAGAGGTATATGAAACACTGCAGTATGTCTTCCTCGAAGCATTGGAAAAGGAAAGCTTCTTTTGGGAGTACCTGGATGAAATTGAGTATCTTGCCATGAAAGAAAACTGCGAGGACGCAATGCGATATATTGCTTCTCTTTCCAAACTGGCAGATACCGTGGATCAAACAGCAAAGTGGAAGGTATATCTTCTGACCTGCCTTCCTGCTGAATGCATGGAGCTATTTGTCTTTGATTTTGTTGCACAGTACAGCAGTCAGATTATGGAGGATAACGACGATGAAGAGTGAAGTAATAGCTGTCTGCAATCAGAAAGGTGGCGTTGGAAAAACCACCACCACTGTGAATCTTGGTATAGGGCTTGCACGAGAGGGGAAGAAAGTCCTTCTTGTAGATGCAGATCCGCAGGGAGACCTGTCACGTTGTCTGGGATTTGATGATACCGACTGTCTGGACGTGACTCTTGCTTCAAAGATGCAGGATGTAATGAATGAGCGCAGCGGAGATGAAAAAGAGGGAATTCTGCATCACTGTGAAGGGGTGGATCTGGTTCCTTCCAATCTGGAACTGTCGGCCATGGAAATGACTCTTGTCAATGCCATGAGCAGGGAACGGACATTACAGAACTTTCTCGATAAAATCAGAGAAGATTATGATTATATACTAATTGACTGTATGCCGTCACTTGTAGGTTTACAATAGATGTGTTACAACTGAATAAAAAAATTGCAAGATCTCATTTTTGTGTTAAAGTTAAGTTAC